>JBAVZX010000571.1:0-1861 GCA_049589015.1 Phormidium sp.
GAAGGAACCTGTTCTGTTCCGCCAGAATTAGTAATCGAAATTATTTCACCGGGACAAACTTTTGGACAATTAGCTGCTAAAGCGAGGGATTATTTGGATGCGGGAGTGTTGCGAGTTTGGGTAGTGGATAGTCAAGCGAGAAGTATTACAGTTTTTTATCCCGATGCGCCACCACAAACTTATATGGGAAATACTCCGTTAATTGATGGTTTGTTTGAGGGTTTAGAAATTACTGCTGAACAGGTTTTTCAGTTGGCAAAAATACGAGGTAAGTGATTAAATTTTATGTAATTAGTGTGGGGAAAAATACAGGATGCAAAATTTACCAAGCAGAAAGTTACTCAAGTATTTACTGCTATTTTGCTTAGGGTTGGGAATTTTTCTAATTTTAGCTGGGGGATTTTATTGGTTATTTAGTTCCAATTCGCCAAGAGTTAGCTCTCAATCTTCTGGTGTAATATCGCTGAGTCGATCGGCAAATTGTGGTAGTAGAAGTGGTGGGCCAATTGATAATCCCATTGCTGCGAAATATGGAGAGAATGCTTATCCTTGGACTAATAATATTAAATGGAATTGTGTATATAATATTAAAGATTTTTTGGGTAATAATTTAGTAGATCAGTTTAATTCGGCAATGAATGCGGCTGTGTTTAATGGTGGAGGAGTTATCTATTTTCCGGCAGGAACTTACAATTTTACAGATAGCATTTTCTTGAAAAATGGGGTGGTAATCCGTGGTGAAACTCAGGGAGTAACAGATGCTAAAGTTGCTCAATATGCACCTCCAAGTAAGCTAATTTTTCCTAAATATGAACCTAGTTTTTCGGGAAATGGAACAGATAACACGAAAGCATTTAAAAAAATCTTTACTAGTGATTCTGAATCTGATAGTAATATAGGTTTAGTTAATTTAGATATTAATCGGGCGGGAGTCAATTTTGGTGGGAGTGTGGATAATGTGAAAAAACAAAATATTGTGATTTTTGGAGTTCGCAATAATAATGTTGCTGATCCTGATAATCAAGTACCAAATACATCTTTTCAAGAAGGTTGGATGCGGTATAGCGATCGCTTCACCGCCAACATTAAAATTAGTGCTTTAGCTAATATTTTAGTTGCAAATAATCGTCTGAATGATACAATTACTGATAATTATGATCAACCAGGATATAAATTACAATCTATAGATAGAAAAGAGGTGATTACTTATGCTGAAGGTAATAAAGTAGCTTTTGATTATGGGAATCATTATGGAATTGTTGTCAATCGTTCTAAACCTCAAGGTTTTGCATTAGCAGCTAACCCAAAAAATGAACCGGGATTGTTTCGCAAGGGAATTGTAATTCGGGATAATTGGGTATTTCATAAAATGAGAGTTGCTATTCATGCGGCGGGTGATGGGTTAATTATTAAAGATAATCTAATTTTAGATCAAGCTGATAAACAATCCTGGACTGATCCTACTGGAATTCGTCAACCTAGAGGTGCTGTTACTTTTGAAAATCGTGCTATTGACTGGTCTGGTTGGAATGTAAACATTGAGGGAAATAATTATCAAGTTTACAGACATCGAGTGATGGATACTCCTTATCTTAGTGTTGATGGAGAGGGAATTTTAATTCAAGAATGTTGCGGTGGTACCACTGTAAATGGAGCGCAGATTGTCAACAATCAAGGCAATGGTTATATTGGCATATATAAAGTTACGGAGATCAAAAATGTGACGATCAAAGGCAATAAATTATCATCTCCAGAAGTTGCTCAATACATGATTTATGTAGTCGCAGATACTAACAATGCGCCTCATTCTATGTCTCAAGTGTTAATAGATGATAATGAATTGAGTGGCGGTATTGTAGCT
>JBAVZX010000572.1:0-2477 GCA_049589015.1 Phormidium sp.
TGTTAATACTATCCACAGCAATTGATTTATCAGCAATATTGATTACGAAAGACTCTTTACTAAATCGATTTGCATCTAAATACTGTGATACTATGTTGCGAGTGCAAAAAGATTTTATCACTATGGATTTTGGAGCAAATAAAGAGCAAAATAAATTAAAAAACAGAGAGAGTAAAGACTATATTAATAGAGGTTGGCAAGTGCGATCGCTCTCTTCAACTTTATAATCATTGTAGGCGATCGCTATTCCCAACCAACTTAACTTCCAAACGTTGATTCAGCGCCCGGGCAATTTTTTGCAACATTGATAGCGAATGTCCTTCATAATCCGCATCCTCAAGTCGCGCAATCACTGACTGTTTTGTACCAATGCGATCGGCAAGTTCTTGTTGAGTTAATCCAGCTTGCTTTCTCGCATTGTAAATCAGCTGTGCTAACTCTGCATTAAGAGATGATTCCCTCACCATTTCTTCTATTTCGGGATCGTCCGCTGTCATTTTCTGAAGAATTTTTAGTGCATCATTTGTCATCGTTATTTTCTGTTTACTCTCCAGTTGAGTTTACGATAAAATTGTCCAAAGTGGAAACATTAGATAGTTGGCAAGACACGCAGATTAGAGAAGAGATGAGTGAGGATTTGGGAAAGCGATCTACAGCAGGAGGGCTTATTATGACAGGACATCATAAATTTAGCGAATTAATCAAAAATATCTTACCAGAAAGACAAGCTAAAACTGAGGAGAAAACAGCCCAACTCAAACAAAAAATAACTTTAAGTGAATTGATTGAAAATGAAAATCAAAGAGGAGTTTAAGATGATTTCCGAAAATCTTAAAAAAATAGTAAGTCTGATCATCCTCAATCACAGAGAGGTTTTTCAAGAAAGCCTAACTCCGATGAAACTGCAAAAACTTTGTTACTATGTCCAAGGTATTTATCTGGCTACTCACGATGGAGAAGCACTATTTGAAGAAGATTTTGAAGCTTGGACTTATGGGCCTGTGATTCGTGCCTTGTATGATGAATACAAAGATTATGGATGGAAAAGCATTCAAGAAGAGTTTGAATTTCCCGAACTAGAACTAGAAAAAATAGAGTTTATCAAACAAATTGTTGAAGCTTACGGGCGATATGATGGCGCTGCTTTAGCTACAATGACTCATCGTGAAGATCCTTGGTTAGATGCTAGAAAAGGATTGCCTGAAACTGAAGGTTCTAATGCCTTAATACCTAAAGATTCGATGCAGAATTTCTTTGAGAGAAAGCTGGCAGCTTATGTAGGCTAATCCCAATGGCTAAGAAAAAGATTGACAGTAGTGTTCTCAGAAATTTTGCCGAAGATTCTTATCGAAAAATCTCAAATGAAAAGCTCAGAATCTCTTTCAAATTTGTTGATTGGGAATCAGAGGAATTTTTTCTGCATGGTTTAACCAAAAAATATTATGAACTACTTTTTGATGCCTTTAATGACATTCAAAATTCCACAGCAGATGATATTAAGCAGCAAACTCATCCCAGGCTGATGCCTAAATTTATTAATTGGAAAGGTGATAGCACTATAACCAGAAGTTCCTTTCCAGATAAGATTAAAAATTCACTACGTCCTCAATGCGGAAATGATGAAAATGAGTTACAAAAGCAATATGAGGAAATGACTAGAGATTCTTTTGAACTGAGGGTAGCCAAGGGTTATGGAAGAATACATGGTTTTATTTTTGATAATACGTTTTATATAGTATGGTTTGACCCTGCACACAATCTTTTCCCAGGTAGAGATGATAAAGGAAGAGATAGAAAAATTAAGCTTCCAAATGAAGTTGCACAGGTAAAAAGTTTTAGCCCGGAAGAAATTAATCGAATTAAAGAATTAAACATAACCCTTGATGAAGAAAATCAGAGACTTAGGCAAGAAAATGCCGAGTTAATGCAGCTTCTAGAGCAAGAAACTGATCCTGATGCTTAGATTCATCGTTACCTTAAAATGCTAATTAGAATGCCTAGCGATCGCACTATTCAAGCTAAAATAGTTTCTACCACTAATCCCATCTGAAAATTCTCATAAACCGAGGCTTTTAATGGAAAACTCCCCACCAGATGCAAATCAACCCGTAAGCGTTCTCACAGTAGCCGACTTAGAAGCGCTATTAACAAAAATTGTTCGTCAAGTAATCAAAGAAGAAATGATTAATTTGCCAACTCAACAAATACAACCTCAAGCAACAGCAATAGAACATAAGCTGGAAAAGTTTATGGAAACATTTGGCGCGTGGGAGGACGATCGCACCGATGAAGAAATCATCAAAGAAATCTATGACAGCCGTAGTTTTTCCAATTCAAAATATAAACTGTGACTTATTTACTAGATACTGATACCTGCATTTATTGGCTGAGAGATCGTTATTCAGTCAGAGAAAAGGTTAGACAAATTTTACGTACAAGAAAAACATGGTCAACCGTATATTGGATTAGAATTATCG
>JBAVZX010000573.1:0-1971 GCA_049589015.1 Phormidium sp.
ACTTATTATTGGCAAATTCCGGCTGAACTTTGGTATACTGATCTGAACGCCAATAAACTAGTTCTTTATTATCCAAAATAGCGACTTCATAACCCTGGGTAATATTCGGATGTAAAACCTTATCAAAAAACTTTTGATTGTGAAAAAGTCCAACAATAAATCCCTGCAATCTCTGGTCTCGGAATATAGGCACGCAAACTAAAAAACCTTTACTACCCTGCACCAAAGTCACCGTACCTGTAACTTTTGCTTGGCGCGTTTTCAATGCTGCTAAAATTACTGACTGTCTGTGTTTTTTCCAGGGAAATTTTAGGTTTTGTACCGCTTCATTTCCGGCTTTTGGTACTACCCAACGCACATAAAATGAAGAGTCTACCCAATCTATTGCTTGATAACTCCCAAAGTGTTTAATATAAAGTTCTGTGTCACTTTGCCATTCGTTCTGAGATGGCCTTCTCCTAATTTCCCAACGTTTAGCTATGCGAACTAATACTAATATTTGTTCTTGTATTTCGTTGTTCAGTTCAATTTTAATATTTGATGCCTCTAACTCGGTTTTTCTGTGGATTTGATTCCGCTCATGGAATTTTAGCTCTTGCCAGAGTAATAATGCAGCTATGGAGAAACTAACGCCAATCAATATTGGCATCTTCTGCAATAAGCAGGAAATTACTCTCCTGAAAAAGATGTCATTGGATTGATGAAGTTTCAATAGCTTTATTTTACTCATGATTTCGTTACATCACAGTTGGTTATGAAATTTTAATTATTGGTAACAAATCTCTAGTTTTAGGTAAACTTTATGTAAGTACACATTCTGTTGTAAATTTGTCTAATTACTGCTGAAGATATAATTCCTAAATATGCTCCAGTTATTCCATTGCCAGCAATGCTGTTAAGGATTACAGCAGCCTATTAAGAAAAATTAAATTTATATTTCAGCATTTAGTTTAACAAAATGTATGCAGATATACAAATTATCAACTAACTAAAGGTGAAAAGTCTAACAAAGTTTTCTTTTAGAAACATGAAAAGGGATTTTAGTTAATTTTTGTAATTAATCAGGTTATTTTCTTGACAAAAGATGAGCTTAATTATTTGTCCGGGGATTCACGAACCAAAATTAACCGAGAGCTTCCTGGTAGGATTATTACAATTAAATACCAGCCAAAAACCAGAAAATATCCTGATTTTTCCGATTCAAGATTATCCTGCTTACTCATCTGGTCATATTTTGCAGTTTTTGTCCCAAAATCATTCCCTATCATCACCAATCATATTTATTAGCTTCAGCGCTGGTGTGGTGGGCGCAATAGCAGCAGCTTGGGGATGGCAACTTTTAGGAGGTGAAGTCACAGCTTTTATTGCTTTAGATGGTTGGGGTGTACCTTTAACAGGTGATTTTCCCATTCATCGGCTCAGCCATGATTACTTTACTCATTGGAGTTCCGCTTTACTAGGAAGTGGGGAGGATAGTTTCTATGCTGCACCGTCAGTGGCACATTTGGAACTTTGGCAACAACCCCAAACAGTCTCCGGTTGGTGGATACACCCGCAAAACAACAAATCTGAACAGAAAACTCGGACAACAGCTGCCCAGTTTTTAACTATGTTGTTAGAGAGATACAAAACGTAAAACTTTTGGATACAATTTCATTGTAAATGCTCAATCCCCGAAAATCCTATGTAAAAAGTGTAGACAACTGAGAAATTTTTGTGACACTATGATACTTATTGCCAATTGACATCCTCCCCGGCGTGAACGCACGGGGATTCCAAAGAATCACTTCTTGGGCTTCCTCTTTCCACGACTCGGCTTACCCAGAGGAGTTTCCTCACCTAAACAGAGGTCGATATCTCCAGAGGCGTTAGTTCCCGTATGCCCTACGGTACGAAGTGCCTTTTCAAGTATGTTTATTGCGGCATTCCAATCGCGGTCTAAAATAAACCCACAATGAGGACATCTATGAG
>JBAVZX010000574.1:0-3045 GCA_049589015.1 Phormidium sp.
CAATGACCGTAAATAATGCGCTAATTGATTGGCGCGACTATTTAATTCCTGATAGGTTAATTTTTCTTCTTTAAACACCACTGCTATTGCTTCTGGTGTCCGCAAGCTCTGTTCTTCAAACAGCTGATGAATTACTTTGTCTTTTGGATAATCGGTTTCTGTCTGATTCCACTCAATTAATAACTGATCTCTTTGGGCTTGAGTTAGCAGTGGTAATTCTCTCAAATATTGTTTTGGTTCTTCGATCGCTGCTGATAGCAATGTGTGATAATGACTTAACCAACGTTTGATAGTCTCAGCATGAAACAAGTCGGTATTATAATCACATTCTACTCTTAACTCTCCTTCGAGTTCGATTATGTTTAAATGCAAATCTCGATCGGCATAATTAATCTGTTGTGGTAATAAGGTTGTCTCCAGTTGAAACATTTCTGGGAGACTGATTGGCGGTTCTAAATTAAAGCTGACACTGATCAGAGGTGAACGACTGTTGTCTCTAGGTAGATTCAGTTGATTCAGCAATTGAGCGAAGGGATAATCTTGATGTTCATAAGCTGACAGTAAAGTACTCCGCATCTGTTGCAAATACTCTTCAAATGTCGGGTTATCTGTCAACTGACTACGGATGGGCAATAAGTGGGAACAGTATCCTACCATTCTTTCACTGCCTAATTGCGATCGCCCAGATGTCGGTATTCCTACTATTATGTCTTCTTGTCCTGTGAGCCGATGAAATAATGTGGTGTAGGCTGATAGTAGTGTCATTACTAGAGTGCAACTTTGTTTCCGACTCAACTGTTTTAAACCGTCGGTCATCCGCGCATCTAATTTGAGAATTTCCCGACTAGCATGATATGTTTTGATCGGTGGTCGCATCCAGTCTGTAGGTAGCTCTAGCACTGGTGGTGCAATCAATTTTTCTAACCAGTATGATTCATCTGCTTTCCTTTGCGGCAGTTGGTTTTGCTGATTTTGCCACTCAATAAATTCTCGGTATTGTTTTGGGGGATTTAGTTGAATTTCTATCTTTTGACAATGAGCGGAATAAATTGCTCCCAGTTCTTGGAGTGTTATCGCTATCGACCATCCATCTATTACTATATGATGGGCGTTTAATACTAACAAATACAGTTCTGATTCTATCTTCAGAATAGAAAGACGCAACAGAGAACCAGAAGTAAGGTCAAAAGGTTTTTGACTTTCTTGTTGGAACCATTCTGCTATTTGCGCTTGCTTTAAGTTATTATTGCTGTCGCTATCAGTTCCTACACTGCTAAAGTCCCATACTGGACAATCTACTGGGAAGAAAGGTAATATTTCTTGTTCTTCTCCCTCAAAAGCGATTTTAGTTCGTAATGCCTCATGCCGTTCCACTACTTTATTGATTGCCCAATTTATCGCTTTTGTATTCAGTGAGCCTTTGATTTGCAGTGTAACTATTTGGTTTTAAGCTACGGAACTATCTCCACACATCTGAGCTAACATCCGCAGTTGCTTTTGGGCTTCGCTTAAGGGAACTAAATATTTGCGATCGGCTTTGAGTGTTTCTTTGCCTATAATATTGGGGAAAAAATCTCCATCTTTTAATTCTTTAACGCTCTCCTTAACTGCTTGGATAATCTTTTCGATATCCTCTTCTGTATGGGCTGTAGAAAGAAAACAAGTTCTTCCTTCCCAAATGTATATTCCTTTATCTATAAGATGGTAAAACAACAGGTCTAGATTTCCTGTAAATACAAATCTAAAAAATGAACTAAAGTATTCTACGCGAATCGGTACTTCTTCTTCTGCCAAAAAGTTGTTCAGTCTTGTTGCTAATTCTTCAGTCCGCTGATTTAACTTTTCTTGTAACTGTGAGCCTTGCTGTTTGAGATATTCCAGCACTGCCTTTGCTGCTACCATTCCACTGTGATTTTTATTGAATGTGCCAGCGAAAAATGTCTTTTCTGCTTCGGGGTAGGAATCATCTCCGTAGTTCCATACGCCTCCGTCTATTCCGTTCATGTAACGGGCTTTTCCTGCTACTACCCCTATGGGTGTCCCTCCACCAATAATTTTTCCAAATGTGGCGATATCTGCTTTTACGCCACTCCATGCCTGTGTCCCTCCTGGGTGGACGCGAAATCCGGTGAGTACTTCATCAAATATCAATACGCTTCCTGTTGCTGTTGTTAACTCTCGCAGTTTTTGCAAAAAGTCTTTAGGTTGTAAATGGGGGCGGCGGCTTTGTACGGGCTCAACTAATACTGCTGCTAATTCCTCTCTTTGAGCAAGTAGTATTTCTATTGATTCTGGTTGACCATATTCCAGCACTAACACATCTTCTACAAATTTGTCTGATATTCCCGAATCCAACGGACTAGCTGTAAAGTGATTTTGTCCGGTTGCCAATACTCCATCAAAATGTCCATGATAGGAACCCGAAAATATGGCTATCTTCTTCCTTCCGGTAGTTAAGCGAGCCAATCTTAAGGCTGTCATGATTGCTTCTGTACCTGTGTTACAGAAGGTCACTCTTTCCATTTCTGTCAATTCGCAGATCAACTGCGCTACTTCTCCCGCTATTTTCGATTGTGGGCCGATTTTCAGTCCTTGTTGCTCATGTTTTTCTAATGCTTTTTTGATAAATTCTGGGGCGTGTCCAAACAAAAGTACACCAAATCCCATTGTTATATCTATGTATTCATTCCCATCTACGTCCCACAATCTTGAACCTAATGCTCTTTCTCCAGCTATGGGATAGAGTATTTCTTTGATTGAGTGACGGAACCCGGCTGCTGCTCTAATATCTGCTAGTATCGGTCTATATCTTTGCGCTAGCTGTTTCGATTTTTGATGGTTTTGGTTATATTTAATGCTGAATTTTTCTATGTGCTGTTTTTGTTGCCAGCTTGGTTCTGTGCCTGCTATCTTGGCTACTCTATCCTTTTTTAGGGATGAATGTGGTTGTTCTAATTCTTGTTTGTTGAGGATTATTTTTTTGGCTGGCTCTTTTTGTGGTCGATCGATACTGGGTGTTTTTAGTTGTTTATTTTCTGATGACAA
>JBAVZX010000575.1:0-3836 GCA_049589015.1 Phormidium sp.
TTCGATTTTGAGTTAACCAATTCAAAATAGAAATTTCTGATTAACAATTAACCATTAGCAATAGTTGCAAAAATGACTACACATTATCAGCCTAAATCAAGCCAACAAATTAACGCTGTGTCCAATGGTAACAAAGCCAATGCTGGTTCACCTATAAGAATAATAGCTTCAGCTGTCAGCAGTTTAAAATCAGACATAGAAAAAACTTCTCTTTGGGATGCTCCAGAAGTTACGGAAAAAATGCAGAAACTAGAAAGTTTAGTTGCCACAGTCGATCAGAAATTCAAAGTCAGCTGGGAAGCTAGCGTGCAAGCGAAAATTAAGCTGGAAAGAGAGAAACTTTTAGCGATTATTTCCCAAATTCGTCAAGGTGTAGACTTTGAAAATAAGGTAAAAATTGCGGTTACGGAACTGCGACAAAACTTAGGATGCGATCGCGTACTTCTCTATCGCTTTGACAGCGAAAATTATGGCGTAGTGATGGCAGAAGCAATGGAATTAGAATTCACTCCATTGTTAGGACAACCATTAGAAAGTCACTACTTTGGTGCCGATCGATCTGCGGAATATTTTACGGCACCAGTGCTGCTAGCTGATGACACATCCAGTGATGAATCTACACCGCAACAAAGACAAAGATGGGACAAATTACAAATTAAATCTTACCTGACAGTACCTTTAATTGTTGGGCAACAAGTCTGGGGATTACTAGTAGCATTGCAGCATCAAGAAAGTCGTCATTGGCAAGAAACTGAGAGCCAAACTTTGTATCAAATTGCTACAGAAATTCTCGTTCATTTACAACAATCAGAATACCGTTGGCAATTAACAGTTCAGCCAGAACAAGAGAAAATTTTAAATAACGTACTCCAGCGAATTCGCCAATCGCAAAATTTAGATGCTTTATTTAAAGCCACTTGTCGAGAAGTGCGACAATTACTGAATACCGATCGCGTTTCCGTATTCCAATTCATCCCCGGAAAAGACTTCAACGAAGGAGAATTTATCGCCGAAGATTTGCGTCAAGGCATTTCTTCCGAATTAGGAAATATCTTTGCTGATAGCCGCTTTGGTAAAGATTTTGCCCCGTTATATCGCCAAGGCAGAATTCAAGCCGTTTCTGATGTTTACACTTCAGGATTATCAGAATGTCACATTGAACAATTGCTGAATTTCCAAATTCGCGCCAACTTAATTGTGCCATTAATGAAAGGCGAAGAACTTTGGGGATTACTTTGCATTCACCAATGCACTAAACCGCACAAATGGCAAAACTATGAAATTGAATTTGTCAAGCGAGTCGCCGCCCAATTTGGTATAGCTTTAGATCAAGCTCATTACCTGGAACAACTACATGATAAAACTGAGCGATTAGCACTTGTAGCTGAACGGGAAAAGAACTTTTTGCAAGTTATTGGTAAACTCGGCAAATCGATCTCAGAACAAATTCAGCAGCTGCGAGATCTGGAGTCAGTTTTCACATCTACAACACAACAAATCAGACGGTTACTGAAAGTAGACCGCATTGCCATTTATCGTTTTAATGAAGATTGGAGCGGTACTTTTGTTACTGAATCTGTCGGTAATGATTGGACTCCCATGCTGAATAAACAAGTGTTCGATCGCCACTTTGTCGATGACATTGTTGATCATGGCAATGCACTCCAAAAGAGTGGCATGAAATTCCGAGTCACAGATAGTTTTTTGCAATCGACTAGAGGTGGTCATCAGCACGATCGCCCCCATTTCGTAGTCAACGATATTTATCAGACAAATTTCCCTGAATGTTACATAGAAGTTTTGGAACAGTTGGAAGCCAAAGCTTATGTACTCGTGCCAATTTTTGCCGGAAACAAACTTTGGGGTTTACTATGTACCTATCAGAATTCTTGCTCTCGGCATTGGGAAGATTCCGAAGTAAACTTGCTCTCGCAAATTGCTAACCAATTTGGTTTAGCATTGTTGCAAAATTCTAGCTCGAAAAAAGTAGAAGCACAAGCAGAACAACTGATTCAAGTAGTAGAAAGAGAAAAAACTCTCACCAAAGTTATTGACAAAATGCGTCTATCTTTGGACGTTAATAACATCTTCAGAACCACTACCCATGAAGTGCGACAACTGCTCAAAGCAGAACGAGTTTCAGTATATCAATTCCTTCCTGATTGGAGTGGCGTATTTGTTGCTGAATCAGTAGCTAGTGGTTGGCCAAAATGGGTAGGGCCAGATATTAGAACTGTTTGGGAAGATACTTATTTGCAAGAAACCCAAGGCGGAAGATATCGGCAAAATCAAAAATATGCAGTAGAAAATGTTCACTCCATTGCTAACGACATTAACAATGCTGGTTTATCTCAGTGTCACGTTGAAATGTTGGAGCAAATGCAAATCAAATCTTATATTATCGTCCCCATTTTCGTTGGTGATAATCTTTGGGGTTTGTTAGCCGCTTATCAACATTCCGAAATTCGCCACTGGGACGATCCAGAAGTAAATGTGGTAGCACAAGTTGGTATCCAAATGGGTGTAGCTTTGCGCCAAGCAAAATATTTGGAACAAGTCAAACAACAATCAGAACAATTATCGCAAGCAGCCAGAAGGGAGAAGGAAGCAAAAGAACTATTGCAACAACGAGCAATTCAATTACTCGGTGCAATTCAGCCAACATTAAAAGGTGATTTAACAGTCAGACTTCCCGTAACAACCGATGAAGTCGGAACCCTGGCTGATGCTTACAATAATACCTTGCAAGCTCTCCGAAAAATTCTGACTCAAGTGCAAACAGCTACCGCAAAAGTTGCCCAAACTTCCCAAAGTAGTGGAGTATCAATTACCGAACTGTCCCAACAAGCACAATTGCAGTATCAAAAGTTATCAGAGGCGTTAAAATTAGTACAAGCAATGGTCAATTCTACCCAAGCTGTAGCTAAAAATGCGGCTTTAGTAGAAGTGGCAGTGCAAGAAGCTAACCAAACTGTTTTGCAGGGTGATACGGCGATGAACCGTACCGTTGATGAAATTATGGCAATTCGGGAAACGGTGGCAAAAACTGGTAAGAAAATTAAACGCTTGAGTGAGTCTTCCCAAAAGATTTCTAAGGCGGTGAATTTGATTGGTAATTTGGCAACTCAAACTAACTTGTTAGCACTCAACGCTGCAATTGAAGCGACAAGAGCCGGAGAGTATGGTAAAGGCTTTGCTGTGGTAGCGGATGAAGTGCGGAGTTTGGCACGTCAGTCAGCAGCAGCAACCACAGAAATTGAGCAATTAGTACAGGAAATTCAAGATGAAACTGGGGACGTTGTGCAAGCAATTGAAACCGGAATTCAACAGGTAGTAGAGGGTACTAATTTAGTGAATGAAACCAGACAAAACTTGAATAAAATTGTCGGTGCTACCGCACAAATTCAAGACTTGGTGCAAGGAATTACCCAAGCAACGCAACAGGAAACACAACAGTCGAAGTTAGTTACTGAAGCGATGACTAGTGTGGCGAGAATTGCTAACCAAACCTCGGAAAATTCTTTGCATATTTCTTCTTCTTTCCAAGAATTGCTGACAATGGCTGAAGATTTACAGTCAAATGTCGGTAAATTCAAGCTTAATTAACCTGAGTCAAATGTTGGTAGTAAGTAGTTAAAAAACTACTTACTACGATTAAGCAAATGACCAATGACAAATGACCAATGACAAATCACCATAAAGTCATGAACAGTGATAACGAGATTCGCGAACAAGGCTATCAATACTTTCTCGCTGAAGCACCAGAGTTATTGCAAAATATTGAGCAAGAACTTTTGAATTTACGAGAAGATTATAGCTTGGTGAAAGTGCATAGT
>JBAVZX010000576.1:0-4772 GCA_049589015.1 Phormidium sp.
AAATTGGTATAGCCAAACGTTCAGCAATTTGTCAAGATTTACTGCAACGAGATAACTGGGATTTATTTTTAACTATTTTCGGTGAAACTCATTCGGCTGGACATTATTTTTGGCATTTGAGCCAACCGGAACATCCTTTATATCATGTTTTAAATGCCCAATCTCGAAATGATGCACTACTAGAAACTTTTGTTGCAGTAGATAAAGCAATTGGAGAAATCCTGAGCCAAGCACCAAAAGATGCTAATGTCTTAGTTTTTGCGGCTCATGGCATGGGTGCAAATGTGATGGATTTACCCAGTATGTTCTTTTTACCAGAGTTAGTTTACAGATATAACTTCCCTGGAAAATATGGAATTGCTAAGGGAGATTTAGGAACAAATCCGGGAGAACCAATTGCTGATGCCAAGACGAAAAAATGTTGGCTTAGAGGAATGTGGAATCTCAAATATGAATCTAATCCTTGGAAAATGTTTTTACGGAAAAACTTACCTTTAAAAGTTTTCAATCGTTTAGAAACATTATTTGGGTTTCGTCCGTCACCAGATTTAATTTCACCTTTTGAGTTGCAAGAACAAGGTGATCCAATATACTTCCAACCTGCTCTTTGGTACCAGCCATTCTGGTCACAAATGAAGGCGTTTGCAATTCCCAGTTATTCGGAAGGTTATATTCGGATTAACTTACAAGGAAGGGAACCAAATGGCATTGTGACACCAGATGAATATGATGCTGTTTGTGATGAATTGACTCAGATGCTTTATCGTCTGAAAGATGCTCGTACTGGTAAACCAATGGTGCAAAAGATTATTCGCACTCGTAAGGAAGCAAGTGAGCGAGATCCGAAATTACCTGATGCGGATTTAGTGGTAATTTGGCAAGAAGAAAACGCGACTGATGTAGTGGATAGTCCAGAATTTGGACGCATTGGCCCAGTACCGCATAATCGGACGGGAAGCCATCGGGCGAGGGGATTTTTCTTAGCTCAAGGCCCCGATATTACTCCAGGTTTAGAATTACCTATCGGTCATGCTTTGGATTTAGCGCCAACAATTTTAGAGTTAATGGGTGCGAAGATTCCTGAGTATTGCGAAGGTAAGCCGATGCTGGAAAAACAAGTAGTTACTTTGGCTGTGTAGGCAGATTCTCGAAAGGAGCAAAGTAAAGTGTGAAGGATAAGGATAAAGTATTAGCTCTTAGCCTTTACACTTTATGTTTTAATAGTTGCAAGTATCTATAATTAATAAAGTTGCGATCGCATCAGTATTTCCTATGCTGACCCAAGAGTAGACTAGCCATATAATATTCACATTATGCCGCCTGTACTGTAATCAGTGGTAATGATTGCGCCATGACTAACACTCTTACTATCGAGCGAAATTCTTCCAAATCCAGAGTCGGCTTAATTCCCTCTTGGCTGCCTTACTTAGCGATCGGAATCGTAACTAATGTAGTCATTTGGAGTTTAGCAATAGCTTATCTGAAAGTGGCATCACCGAGTTATACGAGTGATTTTGCACTGAGTTTACCTGCGACTGGATCATCGTCTAATGTTAACGTACCTGGGATCGGACAAGCTTCAGCTTCTAGTGAGTCTCCATATCAAATCAACTCTCAAGACCCCAGAGAAAATTATAAATTCCTGCTAACAAGTAAATCAGTCTTGAAATCAGCAGCCCAGAAATTAAATATGACTTCCCGTGAATTTGGTCAACCGCGAATCACTATCATATCTAATACCACACTGATGAAAGTGGAATTAGCCGGAGATAGCCCAAAAATCGCCCAAAACAAAGCTAGAGTTTTGTTTGAAGCTTTACAAGAAAAGCTCGATCAATTAAGGAAGCAACAGATAGAACAACAAGACCGAGTTTTACAAGGAAGTTTGGCAGGTTCGGAAACTAAGCTCAAGGAAGCGCAAAAACGACTTTCAGATTATAAAGTAGCTACAGCACTGAATTCTACTGGACAAATTGCTAACTTATCCACCAATATTGAACAATTACGTAAACAAAGAGCAGAAGTAGTGGCACAACAGCAACAAGCTGCTGGACGGGTATTAGAGTTATCTGGTAATTTGAAAATTTCCTCTGAGCAAGCCTCAGAAGGTTTTGTCTTGCAAACAGACCCGATATTTCAAAAAGCTTTTCAAGATTACAGCGAATCCAATGCTGCTTATAATAACTTGATGTCTAGATTTTTGCCCACTCATCCGGCTGTAATTGAGGAAAAAGCTAAGCGAGATGGGACAGAAGCGTTACTATTAAATCGAGGCAGTATTCTTCTAGGACGACCTATAAACCAACGCATCATTGCTCAATTGAATCAAAGTAATACAGGTTCTAATAGTTCTGCAAAAACTACCCTTTCCCAACAATTAGTCACCGCAAAAGCAGAAAAACAGGGATTAGCAGCACAAGCAAGAGCATTACAAGAACAAATTGCCATTTTGGAGCAGCGACTCAAAACACTAGGACAGAAAGAGTCTACTCTGGAGAACTTAGAACGGGAAGTGCGAACAGCAGAAGCAGTATTTACCTCTACTCTGACTCGGTTGGATCTGGGTAAATCTACAGTTTCAGGTTCTTACCCGCAAACTCAGGTATTTTCAGACCCTAGTTTACCTGGCTCGGCTACTTCGCCCAAGCCTTTATTTGTGTTTGCTGGAGCAGCTTTGGGTTCGCTTTTCTGCTCGAATGGAATTTTATTATTCTGGTTCTACCAACGCAAGAAGCGGATGCGGAAGGACGATGGTTTCATTTCTTTGGAAGAGACAGGCTTAAACTCCGATCGGCTGCCAGAGATGTTAGAGCTAACGAAAAATAGCAAGCAGAGCGATAAAGCTCTCCTGAATGGTAAATCGGTACGTGATGAAGCAGAAGTTGAACATTAAAAGCCATTAAAGCTTTACAAAGGCTTAGTAATTGTGCCAAAAACCCACCTGTTTTGTAAAGAGTATGTAAAGAGCATAAGAATTCATTGCAGTGTTTTCACGTAGTTGATTAATATCGTTGCAGAAGTTGGGCAGAAAACTAAGTCACAAATCACAAAACTGTAATTTACCTATTAGTGGATCAGTTAGCCCAAATTTAAACCCAAAAATTATTAATCCAGCTACTTGTGGAAATTCATAAGTAAATACTTTTTTAGTAGGAGTTGATTGTGAAGCATTCTGTCATTGCAATTGGATTAGATTCAACAGATCCAGAGTTACTAGAAAAGTGGATCTCTGAAGGACATCTGAAAAATCTGGCGAGCTTGAAGCAGCAAGGAGCTTACGGTCGCCTGGTTAATATGGAATATTATAAAGGCGAATCAGCTTGGACAAATTTCCTCACTGGTTGCCTACCTCACAAAACTGGCTACTGGTCAAAGTTTAAATTTAATCCAAAAAGTTATGAAGCAAAGACTATAGGTTCTCACGGAGCATACGACTACAAGGAAATTCCCCCTTTTTATGCGCTTGGTGATAAATATCGGGTGGCAATGTTCGATATGCCTCAAACTACAATTTCTGACCAGGTGAATGGGATTCAAGCTGTAGCTTGGGGGGCTCATGCACCGATGATTTACCGGAAATCTCAACCGTCCAATCTGGTTGATGATTTGGTGAAACAATACGGCGATCACCCAGCTGATACGCTGAATCACAGAGATCGTTCTGATTGGTACAATACCGCTTCCGTAGAAAAACTGAGAAAGGATTTGGAAGTGGGATTAGAACGCCGCACAGCAATTACTAAGGATTTACTGAGTCGGGAACCTTGGGATTTCTTTTTGACTGCGATCGGGGAAACTCACACAGCACAACACTATTTCTGGCATCTGAGTCAACCAAGTCACCCGCTCTACAAGTTGACTGCCGATCCAAACCACGATCCTTTGCTGGAGTACTTTGAAGCTGTCGATCGCTCTTTGGGAGAAATGTTAGCCGCTGCACCTGAAGATGCTCAAGTACTGGTATTCTCAGTTCACGGTCAAGGCGATAACTCCACCGATATTCTCAGCATGGTGGCGCTCTCTGAGTTCTTGTATCGCTTTAGCTTCCCTGGCAAATATATGGTGAAGTCGCAACCAATGGGCTCACCACTGGGAGATCCCCAAGCTCCTCCCAACCCCACAGAAGGTTGGTACAAACAATTACCTACTCTGAAATATGAGTCGGAATCAGTCAAATTACGCAAAGATATTTTGAAGGGTTTAGAACCAATTCTGCCTGGAAAAATTCATCGCCGTTTAGCCAAATTAATGGGTGTTGCTCCCCCGCCAATGAGCTATCACCCAACTAGCTGGTATCACAAATATTGGCCTCAAATGAAAGCTTTTGCTTTACCTGGTTTCTCTGATGGTTATATTCGGATTAACCTCAAAGGTAGAGAATCTAAAGGTGTGGTTTCTTTGGCAGAATACGATGCGGTTTGCAATGAATTAATCGCACAATTACATCAATTAGTTGATGCGAGAACTGGCGAACCAGTGGTTAAGGAAGTAATTCGCACTCGCGAAAATCCAATGGATACTAATCCTAAGTTACCAGATGCAGATTTGGCGGTAATTTGGGGAGACAATGCGGTAGATACGGTTGATAGCCCGAAATATGGTCGGATTGGGCCAATTTTCTTTAACCGTACTGGTGCTCACCGTGCTAGAGGTTTTGTAGTTGCTAAAGGGCCGGGAATAGATGCTGGTTCTACTTTACCAGAAGGTCACGCGATAGATTTAGCGCCGACAATTTTGGAACTAATGGGCGCACCAATTCCTGAGTATATGGA
>JBAVZX010000577.1:0-2038 GCA_049589015.1 Phormidium sp.
GAGTTAGCCCCATGTTCTTCATCACCCGCGCCACAGAACCCACGTTTAACGCTCCCAAAGGTCTAACTAAAACTATCTTGATTCGGGCTAAAGCTGTTTCCATTTCCGATTTTAAATTTTAGATTTAATTTTCCCTTATCCCCAGTCCCCAGTCCCCAGTCCCCAATCCCCAGTTAACTTAACATGGCGAAGCGTTCTAAATCTGACTTACCAACAAAAATTTGTCCTGTGTGTGAAAGACCTTTTGCTTGGCGGAAAAAGTGGGCCGATTGCTGGGATGATGTGAAGTATTGCTCGGAACGTTGTCGTCGTCGTCGCACGCAAGCTTCTAGTTAAGAAGTTTGAACCGCAGAGGCGCAGAGAACACAGAGGAAAAATTCTGGAGAGGTAATTTTAATGTCAGCGCAGCAGGTGCAACCTAAACTTATTATTCATGGCGGTGCGGGAAGTTCTCTCAAGGGTAAGGGAGGAGTTGAGGTTGTCCGCAAGTCTCTTTATCGGGTGTTGGAGGAAGTTTACCCGATGCTTTTGACTGGGGGAAGTGCTACCGCAGCTGTGGTTCGCGGTTGTCGTTTGTTGGAGGATGATCCCCGGTTTAATGCTGGTACGGGTTCGGTTTTACAATCAGATGGTCAAATTCGCATGAGTGCGTCTTTGATGAATGGCGCAATGCAGCGTTTTAGCGGTGTGATTAATGTTTCTCGCGTGCAGAACCCGGTTTTGTTGGCTGAGTCTTTACAGGCTTCTGACGATCGCGTACTCTCAGATTATGGTTCGGCAGAACTTCTGCGCGAGTTGCAGTTTCCCATTTACAACCCTTTGACTGATATCCGTTTACAAGAGTGGATGCAGGAACGGGATGAGAATTTTGTTAAGGATGCTGCGGGTGTTGTGGCGGAAAAGGCTTTGGTTGACAGTGAAGCGGGACGTGGCACGATTGGTGTAGTGGCTATTGATAGTCAGGGAAATTTAGCTGCGGGCACTTCTACTGGTGGTAAGGGTTTTGAACGTATCGGAAGAGTTAGCGATTCGGCTATGCCTGCGGGTAATTATGCCACGAATCAAGCGGCGATTAGTTGCACGGGGATTGGTGAGGATATCATCGATGAGTGTTTGGCGGCGAAAATTGTGATTCGGGTAAGTGATGGTTTGTCTTTGCTTCAGGCGTTTGAAAAGTCTTTCGTTGAAGGTGTAAAGAATAAACGGGATTTTGGGGCGATCGGGATCGATCGCACTGGTACAATAGCCTGGGGCAAAACTAGCGAAGTTCTCCTAGCTGCCTATCACACTGGCGAAAGAATCGGTGATACTTTGGAATGGTCTGGAACTAATTTAACAGATTCTATTTCCTAATTTTAATGAGTTAATTAATTGATTAATTAATGGTGGGCAATGCCCACTTTTTTTGTCTTAAATCAAGTTTGTAGTATCGACTTTAGTCGTACATCTCTCACACTAAAGGACTAAACTCCACACAACGAACCACTACATTTTCATCAACGTTGTCTATCTTCGCGCAAAAGTTCTACACTATCACTAAATATTTTACCTGCATGACGTTGCCGAGCTTCATCGATTTTTGACCAGGCTTGAGAAACGTTAATTTCTCTTTTTTCTACTGCTTCTGTGTCTGCTGCGTGTCTTTGCCTTGCTTCTGCAAGTTTTTCTCGAAAAGTTGCTCTAACCGAGGGTTGAGCAGGGATTTCTGCTGTAGCTTGGGCGAGAATGGTTTTAATTTCATCTTCTAAACTGCGGTTATGTTTTTGCGCCAAACTGCGGATTTTCTCTAAAACATCGGGATTAATATTTTCTAAAACTACTTGAGTCATATTGCCTCCTAAATAAGTTTTGAGTTTTGAGTTTTATGAATCTCTGTCTGTTTAGATGAACTTAGTCTAATTTCCCAAGCTTGTCTTATGGGAGTTTCAACCAAGTATTGAGAAGGAAGTGAATTAATAAACCGACTTCGAGATTTGCAGTAATCTTGAGAATCTCTCAGAAAAGCCGAAATAAACAACCGTTTCTTTGCCCTTGTCAT
>JBAVZX010000578.1:0-2328 GCA_049589015.1 Phormidium sp.
TACCAATTCCCAGAAACTTTGGCATTGCAACAGCAACTAAAGGCGGAAAACTGGCGAGAGGTTGCCAGGGAAATCAAATTAAATTTTGTTCCTTTGGAATCTGCTGCTAAGGCTTCGGAAACTTGGCTGCGAGAAAATGGTAATTTGATTTTGTCACATTTTCAGCAGCATCCAGGTAGTAAAGGCGGAATTATTCTTAACTCAATAGCAGCAGTAAAACGGCTGATTCCCTTTTTTCAAGAACTTTTGCAACCTTACGGTTTAACTGTTGGGGAAAATACTGGTTTATCGGGGAAAGGAGAAAAGGAGCGATCGCTTTCTGCTGACTTAGTTCTCGGCACCAGTACAATTGATATTGGTGTGGATTTTAAAATTAATTTTCTGATTTTTGAATCATCAGATGCCGGGAATTTTATTCAGCGTTTAGGAAGGTTGGGTAGACATGATGGTTATCAAAAAAATGATGCCCAAATCAAATTTGATGGGTTTACTGCTTATACACTTGTACCCAATTTTCTCGTAGAACGTTTGTTTGATGGAGATGCGCCACCTTTGCAAGCAGAAGGAATTTACGATCGCATTTTCCTCAACAACACAATTCGAGAAAAATATCGCCAAATTAATGATTTTCGCGGTTACTATTCCCGATGGGGCGCAGTGCAATCATTTCGGTTATGTTGGGATTTGGGAGATGGCAAAATTAAACAGCAATATGCCGAAAGTCGGGAGAAGTTTAAGGAAGCTTGCGAACAAGTTTTTGATACAAGTTTGCGGAAAGTCGCCGGAAAAATTAGCGGTTGGGCAAAGGATTGGAATCAACTTTCTGGTAAAAAAAATAATCCCATTGCGGAAGATGCTTGTAGTTTTCGCGGTTCTAGTCCTTTACAGTGCGGCATCTACGATTTAACAGAAACTAACGAAATAGATCGCTTTAAAACTTACGATTTACCGGGAATTCTCAGCAATTTGGAAATAGAACTTTGGACAGAAGCAGGGTTTATGCGATCGCTTCAGCAAACCGCCCAACGCACAGGACAACCAATTCCCAAAGGACGCTTTTCCCATTGTCTAGCATTTATGAAGTTGCACAATTATCGGGAAGAGCGATCGAACTGGAAATTTGCTTATCCCGGAGATTTGACAGCGATCGCTGATGCTTGGAAAGTTCAAGTTCTGACTGGCGTTGAAATTTGGCAACCTGACAACCGTTGGGCAACCGAAATCAACAAACGTCTGAGAAAGGAAGGTTTAGTTTGTTACGTCATTCGTCGCCCAGTCAGCGAAGTAAGGATGCGACTAAGGCTACCGATGCACTTTCAAATTTATCCGATCGGCGACAACTACAGTTTTCACGATGCGATCGCACCTTATTCTGTAGCCTTCGGGCAAAGTGCGTTGCTCCTCGATACTCTTGCTTATCGCTTTAAAAGTGAAGGAGGCGAATTATGGATTGCTTAGTTTCAAGCCCTGATAGGGATTATGAGACGAAACAAGGGAAGAAGCTTGCGGCAATAAGCTCAGACCTATTCATTTCAATCCCTGATAGGGATTATATGCAATCGGCTCAGAGCCAACTTCTCCCAAAAATCAGTTTATCATGGTTGAATACGTCAGGGCTAATTGCGCGTTGAATAAGTCTTAACTTAAATGCCTAAAAAGTATTGACATAAGCTATCGCAATTACTAACTTAAGATAAGCAGAGCGTTGAAGCCTTCAATTGGTAAGCAGTTGAGTGCAGAAAGGCTGCGTGTAAAATTTTCCAAAATGGAGATAAAAATGCGAAAACGCAAAAAGACCAAAGTTGAGCTATTGATAGAAGTTCTATGGGACGGTGCATGGCATCTAGGTGATGAGCTAGCCCAAAAGGTTGGTTATCGCTTTGGGGATGCTGTGAAAAAAGCCCGAGAGCTTGGCTATGTTATCCAAACAGATAAAGTCGGAATCGGTCAACAGCACAAGTATCGGCTACTGAAGGTTTAAACGAACCTTTTTAACGTCTATCGGATTCTTCCAATTGGGAGAATCCCTTACCAAAGAGGGAAGCTCATAAGCAGCTTGCGGTAGTAAGGACAGGCGTAGGCAGTCTCCGCCCCCTGATGCAACAAAGCAGATGGCTGGTGAGAGTCACCCATACCACCTAAAACGAATGCAGCAGATTTAGTTAAGGCTTCCCTCTCTTTTCTTTCAAGCGAAACATACCCTGTAAAAGATGTGTTATGAACGAGCAAAAACTATTGAATAAAATCTCAGATGTTGCAGAACAAATTCCATACTTGAAGCTATTAATTCTATTTGGGTCTAGAGCTAAAGGTAATGCAAATGAAGAT
>JBAVZX010000579.1:0-1701 GCA_049589015.1 Phormidium sp.
GTATTCACCAAAGAAGATTCCTGAAACTCTGGCAAAAACACTCTTCCTAAACTCGGTAAAATCACTAAAGATGCGACTAAAGATGCACCAGCAATCAATAAAATAATGCTGGGAAAACGAATCGAAAAATTAAGTAATGGTCGATAAAGTGATTCGGAAAATCTTGTTACCCAAGTATCTTCCGCTTTTAATCGCTGATTCGCCAACAAAATCGCGCACAATGCAGGAGAAAGTGTCATCGCCACAAATGTAGAGGCGAAAATTGAGACTAAATAAGCAACTCCCATCGGTGTAAAAATTCGACCTTCCACACCTGTAAGAAAGAAAATTGGCGCAAAAATAACTCCAATAATTAGTGTAGAGAAAATCACGCTAACTCGCACTTCTACAGATGTGTCATAAACAACTTGAAAGGGATGCAAAGGATTATTTAATGCTTGGTTTTTTCGCAGTCCGCGATAACAGTTTTCCATGTCTACGATCGAATCATCCACCACCGATCCGATCGCCACTGCTAATCCTCCTAATGTCATTGTATTAATACCTTGACCAAACCAATTTAAAATCAACATCCCCATCAAAACTGACAAAGGAATTGCGCTGAGAGTTATAACAGCTGTGCGCCAGTTCATCAAAAACATTAATAGGATAATTGAAACAATAATGATGCCATCTCTTAACGAACTGCTAACATTTTCTAATGCTGAATCAATAAAGTTTTGTTGGCGAAATGTTTCGGTAACTTTCACATCTTTTGGTAATCCCGCCTTTACCTCTTCCATTGCTTTGGCGATCGCTCTAGTCACAGCTGGAGTATCATATTGTGGTTGCTTGTTCACCAAAACTACGATCGCTCTTTCCCCATCCAAACTGCCATCCCCACGCTGCAAAGCTGCGCCAATCCTCACTTCTGCCACATCTTGCAACAAAACAGGCGTACCATTCCGCGCCGTTACCGCTGATTTTGCCAGTTGTTTGATCGACTCAACTCTCCCCAATCCCCGAATAATCAACTCTTGATCGGGATTAATTAAAAAACCACCCGCAGCATTGACATTTGCGCCTTTTACTGCTTCCGTAACTTCTGCCAAAGAAACATTGAACGCTCTCAGTTTAGCTGGATCGGCTAAAACCTGATACTGACGCACATCGCCACCGTAAGCAATCACCTGGGAAACACCCGGTACAGCTAGCAATCTGTTGCTGATATCTCGATCGACCAAACGGCGAACTTCCATCAACGGCGTAGTTTCCGCAGTAAAAGCATATTGAATCACTGTCGCAATAGCCGAAGAAATCGGGGAAATTTGCGGATTTTCCACCCCTTCCGGCAATTTTGCCTGAACTTGCTGCAATCTCTCCGCTACCAGTTGACGCGCTTGATAAACATCAGTCCCCCATTTAAAGATTACCTTAACCACCGAAATGCTCACCGCAGAAGACGATCGCACCGTTTCCACTCCGGGGGTACCGTTGACTGCACTTTCGATCGGCAAAGTAATCAAAGTTTCCACTTCTTCCGGCGCAAGTCCCGGCGCTTCCGTTTGAATCTCAACTTGCGGTGGCGCAAAGTCAGGAAACACATCCAGCGGCATTTGGGTGAGATTGTACGCACCTAAAAATGTAACCAAAATCGCGCCGAGGACGACGATCCAACGACGTGCGATCGACCATTTAAGGATAGCATTGAGCATATTTTTC
>JBAVZX010000580.1:0-3336 GCA_049589015.1 Phormidium sp.
CCCCCCCAAGAATCACTAAACCGGGAGAAAATTGGATTTTGCAGCAAGTTCGCGCCAGTGAAGCTGATGGTTATTTGCTGCGAAATTATGACCAATTAGAGTTTTTTGCGGGAGAACTTTGCATTGGTGATTTCTCTTTAAATATTGCCAATAGTTTAACAGCAGATTACTTTAAAAATCGTTATAATTTGGCGAGGTTAACTGCTTCTTACGATTTAAACATTTCCCAATTGGAAGATTTACTAGTTACTTGTCCAACTGATTGGTTTGAGGTGACAATTCATCAATATATGCCAATGTTTCACATGGAACATTGCGTTTTTTGTGCTTTTCTTTCCGAGGGAACTGATTATACTAATTGTGGTCGCCCTTGTGAAAAGTATGAGGTGAAATTGCGCGATCGAGTAGGAACGGAACACATTTTACAAGCTGATGCAGGTTGTCGCAATACTGTGTTTAATGGTAAGGCGCAAACTGGGGCGGAATATGTGCAACGTTTGCTTGAGTTGGGGTTAAGAAATTTCCGGGTTGAGTTTATCAATGAAAGTCCTCAGCAAGTAAAGGAGATTATTTATCGTTATCATCAATTATTATCTGGGCAAATTTCTGGTTCTCAGCTTTGGCGGGATTTGAAGTTAAATAATCAGTTGGGGGTGACTCGTGGTGCGATCGGGAATTAATTGTTTTTTTACCACAGATATCCACAGATGAACACAGATGAACACAGATATTGTTGTGAGATTTTGGTGGGGTGGATAATGTTGGTTTTATAATATAATTGCATTCTCGACGGTTATAATTGGGATGGCGGCTGGCTTGTGAAATTATTTATTTACCATACTCCTGAACTCACTCCTTCTGGTGAGGTTCCTGATTGTGCGATCGCAATTGACGTTTTAAGAGCTACAACTACAATGGTGACAGCTTTGGCTGCTGGGGCTGAAGCAGTGCAAGTATTCAGCGACTTAGATAAACTGATGCAAGTCAGCGATGCTTGGCCCAGCGAAAAGCGCATTCGCGCCGGAGAACGGGGAGGGGCAAAAGTCGCTGGTTTTGATATGGGTAATTCTCCTTTGGATTGCACTCCTGAGCAAGTTCAAGGACGACGTTTGTTTATTAGCACTACCAATGGTACTCGCTCTCTAGAACGAGTGCAAAATGCTGCGGCTGTTATGGCTGGGGCTTTTATCAATCGTCGGGCGGTGGTAAATTATATTTTGTCTGCAAAACCGGAAACGGTCTGGATTGTGGGATCAGGTTGGGAAGGAAGTTTTTCTTTGGAAGATACTGCTTGCGCTGGGGCGATCGCTCACAGTTTAGTGGCAGAATTAAATTTACCAGTTGAGCAAGTCGCTGGTAATGATGAGGTTGTAGGTGCGATCGCACTTTATCAACAATGGCACGATCGTTTACTAGAATTAATGCACCAAGCTAGTCACGGGCAACGCCTACTGCGCTTAGACTGTGATGAAGATTTGAAATACTGTGTACAAATGGATTTGTTGGATGTGCTCCCAATTCAACGCGAACCAGGCGTTTTAGTGAAAAAATGATTCAAAAGCAGCAAATTTTTCGCTTAACAGGGAAAAGCAACTCTCTGGCTAATCGGCGTTAAATTATCTAATGATCCTCTAAAATCAAACGATTGGAACTACCTTTAAAGATATGCCCAGATCACAACGGAACGATAATTTCATCGACAAAACTTTTACCGTCATGGCAGATATGATTCTCAAAGTTCTGCCTGCTAATAAAAAAGCTAAGGAAGCTTTTGTTTACTACCGGGATGGGATGTCAGCCCAGGCGGATGGAGAATATGCGGAAGCTTTAGACAACTACTACGAAGCTTTGAAATTGGAAGAAGACCCTTACGATAAGAGTTATATTCTTTACAATATTGGGTTAATTCATGCTAGCAATGGCGAACATGAAAAAGCTTTGGGATACTATTACGAAGCTGTTGACTTAAACCCACGTCACCCTTCCGCACTAAACAATATTGCGGTAATTTATCATTACCAGGGAGACAGATTGAAGGAAGAGGGAAAGTCTGAAGAAGCTGAAGCTTTGTACGATAAAGCGGCTGAATACTGGCAACAAGCAATTCGTCTTGCTCCTAATAACTATATTGAAGCCCAAAACTGGTTGAAGACGACTGGGCGATTGCAAGTTGACATATTCTTTTAATCTTATCTAACAGATCCCCGGCTTCTTGAAGAAGTCGGGGATCTATCACCACCAACAGTTAAACCAAAATTATGAGTATCGATCGCGAACAAGTCCACAAAGTTGCCTTACTTGCCCGGTTGGAATTAACACCGGAAGAAGAAGAAATGTTTACTATCCAAATGGGCAGTATGTTAGATTATTTCCAACAATTGAGTGAGTTGGATGTGAGTAAAGTGCAACCAACAACCAGAGCAATTGATGTGAGTAATATAACCCGGACGGATGAATTAAAACCTTGTGCGGAACGGGAAGCTATTTTGAAGAATGCTCCCGATCAAGATGGAGATTTTTTCAAAGTACCACAGATCTTAGGTTCAGAGGAATAAGCCTCAACTGTAAATATAAACTCAGGAGGAAATACCAGCTTTTTTAAGTTAGTAATTTCCTCTTTTTTTAGGTATTATTCTTTATTTACCAGTAGGTAATTTCTCACTTTCGCATTAGGATAAGAAACAGGAGGAATTGTCATGTCAACTACTGTTCAAGAAGTTTACAATCAAATTGTCTGTAATCTTTCACCAACTGAGCGGCTAAGATTAGCAACTCTTATTCTTAACGAGTTAGTGCAAAAAAATCTGTCTATTGTCGATCGAAGTGATACCTGGACTGAGCAAGATCAAATCGATGTAACAACCTTTTCTTTGCAATACGCAGCTACCCTTTTTCCCGAAAAAGAGGAGATATAAGAATGTCGTTTAATCCGGGTGATGTAGTGACAGTAGATTTTCCTGGTGTCACAGGTATTAAACGTCGTATTAAAAAACTTAACAATAAGTTAAGCCTTCTTTCTCCTGGACGTTCAGAATGCTAGATTAAGAATTATGGGTTTTCATCCAGTGTTAATTCTGGAGAGTTGGGCTAGTGTATATCGAATTTGGTTGCGTTGAGGAATACAACACCAAGAGAGGCTTTGGTTTCGTAAGCCGGACATTTAAAAGTATTAATAGACCTAAAAGTGGTGTTTGGTTTCACATTACAGTAGTTAAGTGTAATTACCCCGATCTAGCACTAGAATTAGATACAGGTTTATCTAATAATGTTAGTTTCTGGTACGAGATAGATAGTAGCGACCGCGAGAAAGTAAGCAGAATTTGTACGCACTCACAC
>JBAVZX010000581.1:0-8398 GCA_049589015.1 Phormidium sp.
GGAGAAAACCGAAGTACCCACATTCGGCACCCTGAACTCTGAGTCTATAGGCAGATCAGAAACTTCCAAGTACCCTTAGTCAATTTAGTTACCACCTACTATTCCCAAATTCCGAAAAAACCGATTGTGTCAATTGAGACGGCAGAATGTCGATGTTAAAGCTAAAGGTGGCTCCAAAAATCAGAAAAATCCTTACTTAGTAAGGATTTTTCTGATTTTTTTATCTATTCAGGTTATATTTAATTTATCAGAGCAAAGTCTTGTTTTAGTTTTTTTGTTTTTTATTAGTCTCTTTTTATTTACCTTAATCTTCATGGATATAACTGGTGGTGCTTGGGTCTGCGAATACTATTACGCTTATTACCTGACTAATCTTAAAAATACTATCACTGATAGCACAGTGAACTTGGACAGGGGTGTGGGTTCGTCCAATAACGTAGCGATAGCCTCCAACGACTTTTTAGTCGGCTGGACAGAACAGGTACAAGTAAAAACTTCTGATGATTATACGGTCAATCGACCAAGGAACATCCTCTTTCCTCGTGATGTGCAAATAGATTTGA
The DNA here is from genome assembly GCA_049589015.1 of Phormidium sp. Classification (GTDB taxonomy): domain Bacteria; phylum Cyanobacteriota; class Cyanobacteriia; order Cyanobacteriales; family Aerosakkonemataceae; genus Floridanema. The sequence continues at coordinate 564 of JBAVZX010000581.1, forward strand.
TTGGTAACGACTTGGGTAGCAAGTCCAATGACAATTATCACCTAACCAATAACCATCCAACTCCAACAGATAGTACAGTGAACTTTAAGTGGGTTATGGGTTGGCCTGGTGCAACGCTCGAAGTGGAAAATCTGACTCCACCGCCAGTGGACAATTCCACAACCGTGGAGAATTTGACTCCACCGCCAGTGGACAATTCCACAACCGTGGAGAATTTGACTCCACCGCCAGTGGACAATTCCACAACAGTGGAGAATTTGACTCCGCCGCCAGTGGACGATTCCACAACAGTGGAGAATTTGACTCCACCGCCAGTGGACAATTCCACAACAGTGGAGAATTTGACTCCACCACCAGTGGACAATTCCACAACAGTGGAGAATTTGACTCCACCACCGCCAGTGGACGATTCCACAACAGTGGAGAATTTGACTCCACCGCCAGTGGACGATTCCACAACAGTGGAGAATTTGACTCCACCACCGCCAGTGGACGATTCCACAACAGTGGAGAATTTGACTCCGCCGCCAGTGGATGATTTGATTCCTCCGACCGCCAGCCTGACTGCACCAGATGTTGTGACTGAGGGCGACACCACTTATCAGTTTACTGTGACATATTCAGACAATACGGCAATGAATGCAGCAACACTGAATGGTAGCGATATTTTGGTAACGGGTACCAATAACTTTAGCCAGATGGCAGCTTTGGTGAGTGTGAACAATACTCACAATGGGACACTCTATACGGCAACTTATGAGATTCCGGTACCTGGAGGTATTTGGATGATCGATGACAATGGCAGCTACACTTTTACCTTACAGCCCAATGAGGTAAGTGATTCTAGTGGTAATTTTATGCCTGCCTCGACGCTGGGTAGTTTCCTGGTGAATTTGCCCAGTAATAGTGAAATGGAGAACATTGTGTTTCCTGCTGATGCTGGAGTAATCAATGTTAAAACGGAATTTGGTGCGAAAGGGGATGGGGTAACTGATGATACTGCGGCAATTCAAGCGGCGCTGAATAAGTATCCTAATGGGAACCGGATTATTTATTTGCCAAATGGAGTTTATTTGGTTTCTGATCGTTTGGATTGGCCAGCAGGGACTCAGGGTGGTCAAGAGTATAAGAGGACTATTCTGCAAGGACAAAGCCAACAGGGGACGATTATCAAGATAAAGGATAATGCGCCAGAGTTCACAAACTCTAGTATGCCAAAATCAGTAATTTTTACAGGACCGAGCCCGGCGCAAAGGTTCCGTAACTCGATTCGGAATTTGACGGTAGATACGGGAGTGGGAAATGCTGGTGCGATCGGTGTTCAATTTAATGCCAGTAACCAAGGAACCCTGCGTGAGGTAACGATTCGATCGGGTGATGGACTGGGCATTAATGGTTTAGATATGAACTTTATGGATGAGATTGGGCCACTTCTGGTGAAGAACGTAACCGTTCAGGGATTTCAATATGGGATTCGGACTGGTTTTAATATCAATAGTCAAACTTTTGAAAATATCAGGCTGGAAAATCAAAGAGAGTATGGATTCTACAATACGGGTCAGATTGTCAATATTCGTGGATTGACTAGTACAAATGCGGTGACTGCGGTTTATAATGCTCAAGGACGAATGACTCTGATTGATGCTTCTTTCAATGGTACGAGTGGGGCTGCTAGTAAACCAGCTTTGATTAATGATTCGGCGAATGGTTTGTTAGTTCGCAATTTGGCAACTTCAGGATATCAATCGGCGATTGAAAGTGCTAACACTATAAAAACTGGGCCTGCGATCGCTGAGTTTGCCTCTGGCGGTATTACTAGTTTATTTAATTCTCCGATGCAAACTCTTAATCTGCCGATTCAGGAAACTCCTGATGTGCCTTGGGATGACCCAATCAAGACTCCTTGGGCGAATGTGGTTTCCTTTGGGGCAATCCCTAATGATGGGAAAGATGATTCGGCGGCGATTCAGGCGGCGATTGATTCGGGAAAAACCACAGTCTATTTTCCGAATGGGGAGTACGATGTACAGGCAACAGTTCTTGTCCGCAATAATGTGCGACGAGTGATTGGTACTGAGGCAGAAGTGACTATCGGTACTGAGTCTAAACAAGATTATCCGGGTTTCAAATTGATCGAAGGTAGTAGCCCGGTGGTTGTATTTGAAAGGTTTGAGGGGAATTATTATCAGAACCCAACTTTTGAGAATGCTTCGGCACGAACGATCGTGATTCGCCATTCTTCAAATGTTTCGGGTAATATGACTGGTTCGGGTGATGTTTTTCTGGAAGATGTTGTCTCTAATCCTTTTTCTAACTGGACTTTCAATAAACAAAATGTTTGGGCACGCCAGCTGAATGTAGAAAATAAGGGAACCCATATTATAAATAATGGTGGCAATCTCTGGATTTTGGGGCTGAAAACTGAGCGTGGGGGTACACTAATTCACACGAAAGCAGGTGGAAAGACTGAGTTGCTAGGTGGATTTGCTTATACTACGACTGCTGCTGTTGATGGTACTCAAAGCGATCCGATGTTTATTAATGATGAGTCGTCAATTTCAATCAGTATGGCAGAAGTTAATTATGGAGGTGGGCCAAATTACACAACCTACGTTCGGGAAACGCAGGAGGGAGTAACTCGCAATTTATTGCGTGAAAGTCTGCCCAGTTATGTGGGTAGTGGAAGACAAATTCCTCTTTATGTGGGATTTAGGGCTAAGTAGTGTCTTGTAGTTGTGCTGGAAAAGGGTGGTTTTGGGGACTGGAGTTTAGGGGGCGCTTCTTGCCCCCAAACTATTAACCGAAGTTGGTAGTTGTTTGAAAACAAAGCCAGAAATTTATATTAAGTTTTGCAACTAGTTGTTGGGCAAATTCATCCATAGCTATAAAGTGATTAAAGACTAAAATTGGTTGAACCAGTATTCGGCAAGAGTATTGATTTGGCGATTGTTTGGTGGAAAAAGCTGTGTAGATTTAGAGATTCGAGGAGAATATGAAACTGCTATCGCAAGCTGTGGAATTTGACTTCAATTTACTGAGAAAATACGATCGCTCAGTGCCAAGATACACAAGTTACCCACCTGCAACGGAATTAAAAGAAAATTTTCGGGAAATTGATTTTAAGGCAGCGATCGCAGTTGGTAATTACAAGAATACTCCCTTATCGCTCTATTGTCATATTCCGTTTTGTGAGTCTCCTTGCTATTTCTGTGGCTGTAATACGGTGATTACCCAACGCAAAGAAGTAGCAGAACCTTATCTGGATTACATCGGGCGTGATATCGAAAAGATTGCAGAGTTAGTCGATCAAGATCGGGAAGTTCAGCAACTTCATTGGGGTGGCGGGACACCTAATTATTTGTCTTCCCAACAAGCGGAGAAGCTTTGGACAAAGATTAATAATCATTTTAAATTAGCTCCAGAAGCTGAAGTTTCGATTGAAGTTAATCCGCGTTTTTTAGATAGAAATTATCTGTTTCATTTGCGCGATTTGGGATTTAATCGCATTAGTTTTGGTATCCAAGACTTTAATCCCAGAGTGCAGGAAGCAGTTAATCGTGTCCAACCGGAAGCAATGTTGTTTGAAACAATGGAATGGATACGAGAAGCAGGGTTTGAAAGTGTCAATGTAGATTTAATTTATGGATTACCGTATCAAACACTAGACACTTTTAAAGATACAATACTCAAAACCCTGAAACTCAATCCTAACCGCATTGCTGTTTTCAATTTTGCTTATGTACCTTGGTTGAAACCGATCCAGCGACAACTACCACAAGATTCATTACCATTGGCGTTAGAAAAGCTGAACATTCTGCAAATGACAATTGAGGAGTTAACTGCTAATGGTTATGTATTTATTGGGATGGATCACTTTGCGAAACCGGATGATGAATTAGCGATCGCGCAACGGGAAGGGGAACTGCACCGTAACTTCCAAGGATATACTACTAAACCAGAATCCGATTTGCTAAGTTTTGGCATGACTTCTATTAGTATGTTGGAGGATGTTTATGTGCAGAATCACAAGCGGTTAAAAAGCTACTATCAAGCAATTGATAACCGAGAATTTCCCATTGAACGGGGTGTGACTCTGACTAAAGATGACATTATCCGGCGCACGATTATTATGGAATTGATGTGTCAATTCCAACTTTCAAAGCATGATATTGAAGAGAAATATCATCTCAGCTTTGACATGGATTTTGAAGAATATTTTGCTAAGGAACGCTACGATTTACGCTTGTTAGAGGCAGATGGGTTAATTCACCTTTCTCACAACCAAATTGAAGTTACACCACATGGAAGATTATTGATCAGAAACATTGCATCAGCTTTCGATCAGTACTTAAAAACCCAACAAACAGGGCGTTTTTCTAAAGCAGTTTAATTTAGTTCTCCTAGAATTCGGAGGTTTACAATGAAGATTTTATTAATTCAACCTAATTACCATTCTGGAGGCGCTGAAATTGCGGGAAATTGGCCTTCAAGTTGGGTTCCTTATGTTGGTGGAGCATTAAAAACGGCTGGCTTTACTGACATTGAATTTATCGATGCCATGACTTACTATATCGAGGATGATGAATTAGGAAAAATCATTCGCGATCGGCAGCCTGATGTAGTTCTGGCAACAGCAATTACACCGATGATTTATAAGTCTCAAAGTACGCTGAAATTGGTCAAAGAAATTTGCCCTAATGCCAAAACAATTATGGGCGGCGTTCACCCGACTTATATGTATCGAGAAGTATTAGGAGAAGCTCCTTGGATAGATTACATTATCCGGGGTGAAGGAGAAGAAATTACTGTTAATTTATTGCGGGCGATCGCCAATGGTACAGATGAAAAAGAACGCCGGGATATTTTAGGAATTGCTTTCTTGGAAGAGGGCAGAATTGTTGCTACACCAGCCCATCCCCCGATCAAGGATTTAAACACACTAACTCCTGATTGGAGTTTGCTGAATTGGGACAATTACATTTATACACCTCTGAATACGAGAGTTGCTGTTCCCAACTATTCGCGGGGTTGTCCTTTCCGTTGTCGCTTTTGTTGTCAATGGAAATTCTGGCGGAAATATCGCTCTCGATCGCCCAAACATTTTGTTGATGAAATTGAAAATTTGGTCAAAGAACATCAGATTGGATTTTTCATTTTAGCGGATGAAGAACCGACGATTAACAAATCTCGATTTATCGCTTTATGTAATGAATTAATCGAGCGCAATTTAGGGATTCATTGGGGGATCAATACCAGAGTTACCGATATTTTGCGAGATGAAAAAGAATTACCTCTTTATCGCAAAGCTGGATTAGTTCACGTTTCATTAGGAACGGAAGCTGCGGCGCAATTAAATCTTAATTTGTTCCGTAAAGAAACGACGATTGCTGACAATAAAAGAGCCGTACAACTCTTGCGAGAAAACGGTATTTTAGCGGAAGTGCAATTCATCATGGGATTGCCAAACGAAACGCCAGAAACTATCGAAGAAAGTTACCGGATGGCGCGAGATTGGCAAGCAGACATGACCAACTGGAATATGTACACACCTTGGCCTTTTTCGGAACTATTTCAAGATTTAGCTGATAAAGTTGAAATCCGCGATTATTCACATTACAACTTTGTCACGCCAATCATTAAACCAGATAATATGACCAGGGAAGAAGTCCTGAAAGGAGTACTTCGCAATTATGCTCGGTTCTATTCCTGGAAATTTCTGGAATATTGGTTTGAAAAAGATTCGTTTAAGCGGCGTTATTTACTCGGATGTTTGTGGGCTTTTGTGAAGACAACACTTAACAAGAGATTCTACAATTTGAATCGAGTCAAACAAAAAGGTTTACACACTGAAATTGAGTTTGGCTTTGATGAATCTAGGATTTTGAGTGCTGAACAAATGGCACAGTTAAAACAGGAACGACCAACAGATGCAGATATTGATTCTCTGGGAACTATTTCAGCTTGTGGTGGGTCTAACGATGTTTCGGAAGGGACTAGCTACACCAAAGTTGAGCAGCAACATGAAATGATTCAGGTTGCTGTAATTGAAGATGATCAGCAAACTCGAATTGACTTACGAGTTAATTTACGGGCGCAAGATGGGATTGAAGTTGCTAGTGAAGCAACAAATGCTGAAACAGGTTTAGTACTATTAGAATCAATTGATGTAGATGTTGCTGTTGTAGATAGTACTTTACCAGATATGGATCTAGCAAAATTCATTCGCAAAGCGCGTAAAGTTCAGGCAAATTCCTATGTAATTCCATCAAAAATTCTGGTGTTAGTAAATCCTGAACAAGAAGGGCTTTTACCAGATGTTTTCGCTGCTGAAGGCGATGTGTTTTGTGCAGATGGATTTTGTGCCAAAAATGCCAGCATTGAACAATTAGCAGAAGCAGTGCGAATCACACATAAAAAAGGGAAATATCAAGATCCGGCTCTTGCTCATCTTGTTCCAGCTATGAAGTGTTGACTCTGATCTTGCAGCAGTGGAGGTGGAACCTCCGAAAGTCTCGTTCCCAGGTTGAACCTGGGAACGAGGATCTGGGAGGTTCTACCTCCAAAGAGTGCAAGATCTGAGTTAAGAGCGCAATCTCTTAAGAATCCCACGACTTGAGCGTAGCGGAGTCGTGGGAGGTCAATAGCAAGCTTTGGAAGATCAGCACAGGACTTATGGCCTGATTGAGTCGAAGTTGCAGACCTTAAGATACTGCTTGCTTCTAGATTTCTGCGCCAAAATCTTCCCGCAGTTTTGTTTCTTGTTCAGTTGATAAATTTGATTGAATCAACTCACCTTTTTCTTCTGGTGTAAAAGCAGCTTCAACTTTATCTAATGTGACCTGACCTGTGAGCAAAAATAGTGCAGATGTTCCTTCTGTGACTTTGGTTTGCAGATCTTTAATGAAATCGTCATTAATGCCATAATCGGTAAATTTACCGGAAAGGGCTCCTGCTGTAGCACCTACCACCAAGCCGAACAAAGGGACAAAAAAGATCAGACCAAACAACATTCCCCAGAAGGCTCCGCCCAGCGCACCTACTCCTACTGTGTTCATTGCCTGGTAGGTTTTAGGGCGTTTGCGTCCTTGGGGCCAAGTAACAATTGCTGCATCTAAAACTTGAATCAATTGCTGTTTTTGCAAATCTTGGAGCTTAGTTAAAGCATTATCTGCACCATCAGCAGTATTGAATTTCCAAACAGTTAAGCTTGACATATTTTTCTCCTGGGTTAACTTTTCCTGAGCAATTTGGCTAGCAATTCAAACCGTTGCTATCCTTTAGGAATCTCCATTACTGCTTTGGAGTAAAGCAACTAGCTCTGGCAGTAATCAGCAAAGTTGGGGTCGAAAATTGAGTTGGAGATATTCTAACATTTTATTTTAGGGCTTACGCAGAAACCCGGTTTCTTAACGTAATTCCTTGATTTCAGCTTGTGGGTAAGAATGAGAAACGCGGTTTGTTGGGCTTTGGCTGATTAGATATCTCCAAAAAGGAATCTCAAAGGCAGGCAGGGAATCTCAAAGGCAGGCAGGATGCCTACCCTACAAGAGTTATAAGAAACTCGGTAAGCGTAAAACTCAGTGGCTTTAGCCCTGAGATATAAGCGACCCGTGCGGTTAAAACCGCAGTCAATCTTTTCCTTGACAATTTACGGAAAGATAGTTACCATAATTTTGGTGATTTGGTCGATTAACCATGCTCGTCTACGAGTTCAAGTTGAAAGGGAAAACTAAGCAGTATCAAGCGGTAGATGATGCGATTCGCACCTCTCAATTTATCAGCAATAAATGCTTAAGGTATTGGATGGATAACAAGGGCGTGGATGGCTACGACTT
>JBAVZX010000582.1:0-3979 GCA_049589015.1 Phormidium sp.
GGAAGGGTGGATTGCTTTTACTATTTGGGATACTGGTATTGGCATTCCCGAAGACAAACAACACCTAATTTTTCAGAAGTTTCAACAATTAGAAAATCCCCTAACGCGCCAGTTTGAAGGGACAGGATTAGGATTAGTTTTAACCCAACGTTTAGCAAGGTTGCATGGTGGAGATGTTACCTTTACTTCTAAACCAGGAAGCGGTAGTGAGTTTACTTTACTCTTACCTCCTAGCCCTCCTAATAGTCAGTGGGAAATAGAAGTAGAAGGCAAAGGCGAAAAGTTCTCTTTTAATGGAACTGGTATCAATACCACAGCTAATTTATCGATTACTAATATTTCTTCTCGCTTAATTTTAGTTGTTGAATCAATCCCCAGATTAATAGAAGATTTAAGTCAACAACTTTCTAGTTTAGGTTATCGGGTGGTCATTGCGCGATCGGGAACTGAAGCCTTAGAAAAAGCCCGAAGATTACAGCCTTTCGCTATTTTCTTAAATCCCCTGTTACCCTTGCTTTCAGGTTGGGATGTCTTAACTTTATTAAAAGCCTCTCCCCAAACTCAACATATACCCGTAGTTGTGACTGCTAGCAGAGGAGAAAAAGAATATGCTTATGGCAAACGTGCAGATGGCTTTTTGTCTTTACCAGTAGAACCGAATAGCCTCAAACAAAGTGTAGAAAAAATCACTAACCCAGCCAAAATTTCCCAACAACACTCAACTAATACTAGTTTGACAATTCTGCGCCTCAACGCGGCTGAGAAAAATTTAGAGTCGCGAATTCGCAGTCCTAATTCTTCGCCAAATTCTGATTCTGATTTGAGTAATCTATTACATCAACATAATTATCGAGTGCTGGAAGCTGATGATTTAGTCCAAGCAGAATTGCTAGCAAGAATTTGGCAACCTCATGTAGTTTTATTAGAAGGTAAAATTGTCCATACTCAAAATTACTTAGAACAATTAATCGAATATCAAGCTTTAGCTAATCTCCCGTTAGTGACGATGGATGAAACGACAACTCACGCAGCTTTAAAAGTAGGAAATAAACCGGAAAAACCCCCTTTACAGGTATATCCTTGTTTGGGAGTTAATGGAGCTTTGCCAGAAGCTAATATTTTGCTACAAGCCATCCAAGTTGCTGCGGGTATTAGCTGCAAATTAACTATTTTGGTGGTTGATATTTGCAGTATGCCAGATTTAGGCAAAACTTTTACCAATGAACACCATAAAAATCAATCTCAAGCGGGAAATTATAAAAAACGCACAGAATGGTTACAAGCTTTAATTCAGTATTTACAAACAGCTGATTTGCGAGTTGTGACTGGTCAATCTTGGGCAGAAGTTTTACGACAAGCGCAACATTGTAGTGTAGATTTATTACTAATTGATTTGGGTAAAAGTACACCAAATACAGCTTTGGTAAAAGCGCTTTGTGACTTACGCCAAGTAGCTCAAAGACCTCCGACATTAGTGTTAGTTAGACAAGGAGAAAACCCTCAGAATAATGGGACAAATAATAGCCAAAATCCTCCTCATGAATTAACTATTTCGCCTGGGGAGAAAGCAGCTTACCAGATGGATTTTTGGGCTTCTACTTTGGGTGATGTAGCAACTAGTATTTTGCCTAGTTCAATTGCAATGGAGGATTTGTTGAATCAAATTAGACATACTTTGTTACAGGCAAATTCTTCTGGTTCTAATCCTCAAATATGTGTTAATAAATTAGTAAAGACTTATCAGCAAACGCGATCGAGTGATTTATTATAAAAGAAGGTTTGAAAAGTTGCCCTAGCGACTAAAGTCAGGGGCTATACAGAGAAAACCTGACTACCCTATGCGCTACGCGCAGGCTACACCAATGGGAACGCTTCGCGAATGCAGGTTCCAAAATTTACGATTTCTAAACAGTCCGCAGCCGCTGACTTTGTTCTTATAGTCGCGGTTTTAACTGCCAGACTCTTTTCTAACTTAATTCTTCTTTAACTTTTGGGTGAAATTGTTTCAGTTCATCACAAACTGGCCCAAATTTTATAATTCAATGGCACTATCTAACACAGAGGAAGTTTCTTAAGCTTCCGAGTATAAGGAGCAGGAGTTATGAAAGAACAAAAAGCTAACCAATACATGGAACTTCTGGAAATTCCCCCAGGATATGTCAATATTATGGGCTATGTGGATGAATCAGAAGTTAATGGCCCTGGCTGTCGGGCGGTAATTTGGGTACAGGGATGTTTGCGGGAATGTGCGGGTTGTTTTAATCCGGCTTCTTGGTCTTTTGAAATTAATGATTTAGTTTCTATTGAAAGTTTAGTTCACAGAATTTTGAGTAATCCCAAAAATACTGGGGTAACTTTTTCTGGGGGGGAACCTTTTTGGCAAGCGTCGGCTTTAGCAAGTATAGCGCATCAGGTGCGGGCGGAAGGGTTAAATGTGATGTCGTTTACTGGTTTTACTTTAGAACAATTGCGATCGGAATATGCCCCCGCTGGTGCTCATGAATTGCTGGAAGAGTTAGATATACTAATTGATGGCCCTTATGTGGAGCATTTGGCTGTCCATTCCCCTGATTCTCCGGTAGCTTCTAGTAATCAAAAAGTGTACGTTTTTAATCCTGCTTTAAAAGACAAAATTTCTTGGGCGAGTGACCAAATTGAAATTCATATTTTGAAAGATGGGAGTAGAATTGTAACTGGTTATTATGGTCAGTTGCAGTTAGATGAATCGTGAGAGGATTAGTAGAAGCGAAGCATTTTTTGGGAAAAAATCTAGGTTTAGGTCATAAATTGTCAGAGATCTTGCACTCCTGGAGGTGGAACCTCCCAGATCCTCGTTCCCAGGTTCAACCTGGGAACGAAGAATGGAGGCTCTGCCTCTTGGTGCAACATCTGAGTAAACCAACTTTTAATAAACATCTAAACTCAAACTAAATCCCGGTAATACATCTTCTCCTAACAATTTAGTTGGTAAATTTCGCACTTCTACCACTTGTCCTAAACGATAAATTTCCACCTGTTGCTGTTGGGGATTAATCAACCAACCTAATCTTACTCCAGCATCTAAATATTCCCACATTTTCTCTTGTAACGTTGACAAATTATCTGTTTCTGACCTTAATTCAATCACAAAATCTGGTGCAATGGGAGGAAATTTCCGCTTTTGTTCTGGTGTTAAAGCTTCCCAACGTTCGCGCCTAATCCAAGCAGCATCAGGAGATCGATTTCCACCATTTGGTAACTTAAAAACAGTAGAAGAACTGAAAGTGTAACCGAGTCGAGTTTGCCGATTCCAGATTGCCAAATCAGTAATCAGTTCTGATTCACGATTTCCACTTTCTCCGCCAACTGGAGGCATAATGATTAATTCTCCTTTTGCATTGCGTTCAAAATTCAACTCGCGGTTATTTTGGCAAAGTTGATAGAATTGTTCATCCGTTAAATCAACTGTATTTAGGTTTAATTTTAGGGGTGTGAGTATCATATAGCCTCGAATAAATCACTGAATTTCATAGCTTGCAACACTCTTTGATATACTAAAGTTACCATATTAGACAATTATTTGTAATGTAGCGCAAAGGAAAATGGCTAATAAAGTTTAACAATCCAATTATGGCAAAGTTACCTAGAGAAACGACGGAAACAGTATTAAACCTGAAACGACAATTAATAGATATTCTTGATGAAGCTACAGCAACAGAGTTTGTTCTCTTTGAAAGTTTTGGAGAGACAGATGAAACTCTCCCATTCTTAGATGAGATGAAAAGTGTAGCAGAACAAGCAACATCGCGGTTTTCTCAACTTTCGGCGCTACAACTTCGGATTGGAGAAGCTCAACCCAATGCCTCTGCTGATATATTAGAGTTACTAGCGCAGGGAATTGCCCAAACCCAACAGAGGATTCCTGCTTGGGAGCGTAGTATCCAAGAGGTGAAACTTGAATGGAACCTGCTATGACTAATCAACCACGCATTCCAGATCC
>JBAVZX010000583.1:0-1853 GCA_049589015.1 Phormidium sp.
GGGTTGGGGATAATGTTTCAGATAAAGTTGTAATAATTCTAGGATGTCATGACAGTAATCGCTAGCATAAGTGAGATTACCAAAAATGAAGTTGTCTGGGTTGTTTATTTCATGGGCGACACCTGCAACTAGTTGTCCTAAACTCGACATTTTTTCGGTTTGGATTAGTTGGGCTTGGGTTTTTTGTAAGTCTACTAATACTTGTTCTAATTGTTTGGCTTTTGCTTGTTCTAATTCAGCAGAAGTGCAGGTTTGTTGGTAAAGTTGGGCTTGCTGAATGGCGATCGCTGCTTGATCGGCTAATTGTTGCAGTAAATCTATTTCTGTGCTAAGCCAAACTCTGGGAGAATGACATTGATGGACAATTAATAAACCCCAAAGTATATCGCCCATTCTAATGGGAACTATTAAGTTAGCTTGCACATTTATGCTTTGCAAAAACTCCGAATAACAAAGGGGAATATTGTCTTTAAAAATGTCATTAATTGCCCCTATTCGCCCTTGTTTATAAAGTTGAGCTATTTCTTCGGTAAAACAACCTTGTGGCCCTGCGAAACCTAAAATAGAAAGCCAACTGCCGATGGTCGATTCGACAATTACTTGGCCATGCCATTGTTTGGTAAATTGATAAATTACTACTCGGTCTGTGTTGAATAACTTGCGAACTTCTCTGACTATAGTTTGTAATATAGTTGTGAAATCTAAGGTGCTGCGAATTTGATCGGTAATTTGCTTTAATAAGTTAGCAAATGTTAATGAATGTTGTAATTGTGCTGTACGTTCTTTTACTTGACGGTCTAAATCAGCATTAAGTAGTTGCACTTTTTGATATAAGTGATACTGCTGTACCGCCATAGAAAATTCAGAAGCTAAAGCTTTTGCAAATTCCAATTCTTCGGGTTTCCAATCTAGGGCTAGACCTTTTTTTAATTCTAACCAAGAAGCAAAAGATCGCCTGGGATAGAGTTGTCTTTGGTCTGAATCGAATCTACCAGCCCATAGGGTTTCTTTGTCTATTTCATGACGAAAAACTGTTAAATATCCCAAAAATTGTTGCCGATATTCTAAGGAGATCACTAATAATCCTCGGATTGGGGTCGGCTGAAATATTTTTGAGAGTTGGCTAAAATCTGGCTCTTGATAAAGATCCGTGATTGCCCATACAGAATTAGCTGCTAAAGTAGCGCTTTTTGGCAAAAATTTCTGCTGCCAAATTGGGTCTTCTTCTAATAAATAATTACTGTTTTGATGGCTGTGTGGATCATCGCCATAAGTATATATTTGGGCTGGATAATCTTGATCTATAGATATATAAAGTCTCCCGCCATTACCTTGAAAAATAGCAACTGTTTCGGCTAATGCTCCTTGTAATTGAATTGTATTTAATCGATGCAGTTTAATTGCAACTTTGTTAATTGCTGCTTCTCTTTGAGCTTGTTGACGAGCTTGGGTTAATAAATTACTTTGGGCAACGGCAATTGATACTTGATCGGCAATTTGCTGAACTGCTTCCAATTCTGGTTGAGAAATAGTTTTTGGGTCAGCATGATGTGAGACAAGTAATCCCCAAAGTTTAGGTTTAGATTGATGAGATTTAATATCATATTGCAAAATCGGTACAACTACGGAAGATTTTACGCCCATTGCTGTTAGATATTCAATATGGCAGGGATCTACAGGTCGATAGCGAATATCTTCTACTTCCAAAGGTTGTCCGGTATCGGGACAATCTAAAGAACTTAAGCCAATTTCGCCTGTTGCTACGTTTACCATTGAACGTTGACGCGCACTGACAAACATTTCCCGTGCATTTAGAGGAATGTCGTCTGCGGGAAAGTTTAATCCTAATAAGG
>JBAVZX010000584.1:0-1807 GCA_049589015.1 Phormidium sp.
TCCCGTACCCTTCCAAGCTGACGCACAATCACCAAAGCCAAGTAACCAAAGTTTACCAACAAATTGGGGTGCTTACGAACCAGATGGTAATATTGGTAGCCCTGGTAGGCGAGAAGGTGGAGGAACAAGAGGCCCTTGTATTGCGGATAGTGTTAACGATAAAGTCATGGCCTTAGTACCCAATAATGGCTTTGGTACTACTACAGCCGAGTATCCCACATTCTCAGTTTATCTGCCTCCGCTATCGCTAGAAACTAATCCAGAGATAGAATTTGTGCTAAAAACAGATGAGGGAAAGGAGATTTACAAAACTAAATTTAAGATTAATCGAGGGGCAGGAATTATTAGTTTTAGTCTTCCTAATACCAGCGATTTACCAGCTTTAGAACTCAATAAAAATTATTTCTGGACGGTGACTTTAATTTGTCATCCAGAGGATGTAAAGATCGGTGATTTATCGGGTAATAAAACAGTAATAGGAGTGATTCGGCGCGTTACGCCAAATGCTAATGTACAACAAGAGTTAACGACAGCGAAATCATTGCTCGATCGCGTTATTATCTATGCAAAAGCTGGGATTTGGTACGATGCTTTAAGTAATTTAGCAGAACTCCGAAGACGCAATCCCAACGATCCTATTATCGTCAGAGATTGGCAAGAGTTGTTAAAGTCAGTGGGTATGGAAAAACTTGCCCTAGAACCAATATTGCCACCTCTGGTAGGTACAAATCAATTGAGTTCAGCGGTGTCTCGCGATTATTAATTTCTACCAAAAGATTGATGCTTGTCTAAGAATTTATCTTTAAAAAGCCACCAGGAAAGTTTCTAACTCTAGCCAGATGCCTAAAGCTACTATGTTTTGGTTAACTTGGTTAACTCAAGAGGTTAGCAATAATAGATCCTAGATTATTTGCGAAAACTTTAACTTAGAAATCTGGAAATGCAAAACTCAATGTTGAATAATGACCCCCTTTGGTTCAAAAACGCCATTATTTATGAAGTACCAGTACGTGCTTTTGCCGATAGCAACGGTGATGGGATTGGCGACTTTCGGGGGTTGACAGAAAAACTCGATTACCTGCAAGATTTAGGAATTACAGTAGTATGGATCTTGCCATTTTTCCCTTCACCATTAAGGGATGATGGTTATGACATTGCTGATTATACAAATGTCAATCCTATCTATGGCAATTTAGGAGATTTTCAGGAGTTTTTAGCAGCTGCCCATCAAAGAGGTATTCGAGTAATTATCGAGTTAATCATTAATCACACTTCCGACCAACATCCCTGGTTTCAAAGAGCCCGCAGATCACCCAAAGGTAGTAAAGAAAGAGATTTTTACGTTTGGAGTGACACCCCAGAAAAATATAAAGAAGCAAGGATTATTTTCCAAGATTTTGAAACTTCTAATTGGACTTGGGATTCAGTCGCCCAAGCTTATTATTGGCATCGGTTTTACTCCCATCAACCAGACTTAAATTACGATCATCCAGAAGTCCAAAAAGCGGTGTTTCAAGTTTTAGATTTCTGGTTGGCAATGGGCGTTGATGGACTGCGGATGGATGCAGTTCCTTACCTTTATGAACGAGAAGGAACGAATTGCGAAAACCTTCCAGAAACTCATAATTTTCTGAAGCAACTTCGCCGCCATGTAGACGAGAAATTCCCGAATCGAATGTTGCTTGCTGAAGCTAATCAATGGCCCGAAGATGCCGCACAATATTATGGATGTGGTGATGAGTGCCACATGAATTTCCATTTCCCATTAATGCCGCGTTTATTTATGGCATTAAGGATGGAAGATAGC
>JBAVZX010000585.1:0-5021 GCA_049589015.1 Phormidium sp.
AGTTAATACCACGAAACAAACTCAAGTTGATAAACTGAATTTTCGGGATATTAGCACTAACTTTGCTTTCGCACCCCAAACAGGTGAATTAATCATCTCTAATATTCAAATTGTCCCGATGGCGGGAGGGAAGATTACTGGTAAAGGTAATGCTAAATTAGGTCAACCTGGGGGAGTGGCGTTAGATTTACAAGGGCAGAATTTGCCTGGTGATGCGATCGCCAAAATCTACAACGTCAATCTTCCTGCTAACATCAATATTGGCAATGTTAATGCTCAAACTCAAGTCTCCGGCCCTGTAAATAATATTCGCATCGCCACAAATTTTCAAGCCCCCCAAGCCACCTATCCTTTAACCGGACAAGTAACAGTTAATAACGGCGAAATTCGGTTAAATAATGCGATCGCCCAAGTACCAGGTGGCAATGTTCAAGCATCAGGAAGAATAGCAAATAATCGTTGGCAAGCCACAGTTCAAGCCGCCCAACTTCCAGTTAATAGCATCTTAGCAATCACCCAGACAACCAACCAAAACCAACAACAAAACCAACCAGAAATTCCCCCACCTATCCGCCAAGGAAGAATTACCGGAACCGTAAATTTAGCCGGAAATCTTGACTCTTTCCAACCAGAAAATATTCAAGCAACCGCCCAAGGAAACTTACAAGTTGCTGGCGGAAATATTCGAGTTACTCAAGCACAATTAAACCAAGGAAATTGGCAAGGTTTGGTCAACGCTTCTGGCATTAACTTAGCACTTTTTCCCCAAGTTCCCCCACAACTTAGATCTACATTTAACGGACAATTTCGGGTAGCGGGAAATCTCAATGCCCCCACAACAAATATTCAAGCTACTGGACAAGGAAACATAAATATTGCAGGTGGAAATGCCCAAATTTTAAAAGCCGGATTGAATAATGGCAATTGGAATGCTACAGTTAGAACTAATAATATTAACTTAGGACAATTAGCCCAAGTTCCCCGCGAATTACAAGCACCTTTTAACGGACAATTCCGTTTAGCAGGAAATTTAAACGAACCTGGAACTAACAATATTACAGCAGTAGGTTCGGGAAATATTCAAGTTGCTGGCGGTAATGTTAACCTTCGCAGTTTAGAACTAAATCAAGGCAATTTTCTAGCCACAGTTGCCGCATCAAAAATACAATTAGCGCGTCTTCCTCAAGTGCCAAAAGAATTACCAATTGGCGCATTTAACGGACAATTTCAAATTGCCGGAAACTTAAATAATCTTACCTCTGAAACCAATCAATCTCCCCTTAATCAAATACAAGTTTCTGGACAAGGAAACGTACAACTTGCTGGCGGAAATGTGCAACTGCGTCAATTCCAATTAAATCAGGGAAATTTCCAAACTTTAGTTGATGCTAATAACGTCCAAGTGGCGCGTTTTCCCCAAGTACCAAATAATTTCAAAGGGACATTTAATGGACAATTACAAGCTAGGGGAAATATTGCCAATTTAACGGCGAAAAATGCTCAATCTCCCCTGAATCAAATTCAAGCAACCGCTAGAGGAACTTTGCAAACTCCTAGCGGAAATCTGCAACTCCAACAAGTTGAATTAAATCAAGGGAATTTCCTAGCAAACGTAGCAGCAAATAATCTCCAATTATCCCAATTTTCCCAAGTACCAAAAGAATTCCAAGGTATCTTTAGCGGCGAATTACAAGCTAGGGGAAATATCGAAAATTTAACCGCTAAAAATGCCCGATCTCCTTTATCACAAATTGAAGCTAATGCAAGAGGAAATTTGCGAATTGGTGCGGGAACATTAGAAATAGAACAGTTGCGATTAAATCAAGGAAATTTCCTCGCCAAAGTTAATACAAATAATCTCCAACTGGCGACTTTACCGCAAGTTCCCAACGAATTTAAAGGTACATTTACCGGACAATTAGAAGCAGAGGGAAATCTTGATTCATTAACTAATCTTCAACCAAATCAATCTCCTCTTGCGGAAATTAAAGCTAGTGCTCAAGGGGTTTTAAGAATTCCCAATGGTGGGGGTACAATTGAATTACGCCAAGGAACTTTAAATCAAGGAAATTGGCAAGTAGCTTTGGATGCTAACCGCCTACAATTAGCAAGTTTACCCCAAGTACCGCCCCAGTTTCAAGGAATATTTAGCGGACAATTACTAACTTCAGGAAATATTGCCAGTTTGACCCAAAAATCGGAGACTCCGCTATCAGGAATTGATGCAATTGGTAGGGGAACTTTACAAATTGCTGGTGGTACAGTTGAGATTAAAGAAGCACAAGTAAGCCAAGGGCGTTGGGCGGCGGCAGTTAATTTAGCCCAAGTACAATTAAGCCAGTTTTCTGACCAATTTAAAGGCAGAGTTAACGGTGATTTAAGAGTAGGAGGCAGTTTAGCTGCACTAACTCAAAAACAGGGTTCGCCTTTAGCAAATATTCAAGCAATTGGTGATTTAAACTTTACGCAAACACCTTATTTAAATCGTCCTTTAAATGTGGCATTTCAATGGAATGGTCAACAGTTACAAATTCAACAGGCAACAGCACCGGGACTAAGTGCTAGTGGAACAGTTACAGCTAGTTTTGATCAAAATAATACACCCCAAATTGCTAACCTGAATTTGAATGTGCAAGCGGAAGATTTTAATTTACAAACTCTGCCCATAAATTTACCGCAAAATGTGGCTTTATCGGGTTTAGTTGATTTCAATGGGCAAATTTCAGGACAGTTAAATGCGTTAAATGTTAATGGTCAAGTTGGATTACAAAATTTAGTGGTTGGTGACTTTAAATTTGACCCGAATTTGCGTGGGAATGTTACTGCAACAGCGGGTAGGGGAGTAAGTTTGCAATTGCAAGGAGAACAAGACCAAATTGCTGTTCAGTTAGATCCAAATTACCGACCAGAAAGTTTACTATTTCGCCGAGGTGACATTTTAGCAGAGGGAAGAAGACAGGGCGATTTATTCTTGTTGGATTTGGCAAATGTGCCTGTAGCAACTGTGAAAAATTTAGCCCAAAATTTTGTGAATTTACCGCCTGATATAGCCCTACAACAAGTTAGCGGAAATCTTTCGGGAAATTTGGCGATTAATTTTGATACATTAAGTGTAGAGGGGCGTAATGTGGCGATCGCACAACCCAGAATTGGAGATTTACAAGCAGATTCCTTAATCGCTGATTTCCGTTACGCTGACGGAACATTAGAAATAATTAACAGTCGCTTACAACAAGGTGAAAGTATTTACGCCCTCAGCGGTACGGCGACTCAACTATTAACTCAAACTCCCCAAGTCCAAGGAAAAGTTACTATTGAAAAAGGCAAAATTCAGAACGTTTTAGCCGCAGTTGATTGGTTTAATTTACAAGGTTTTGGTACTAGAGGAGGAGACATTGGTAGCGCCGCTAATGTGCCAACTACCCCAGTAGGAATACCAAATACTCCTTTAAGGAGGCAACTACAAAGATTTGCCGAAATTAACTCTTTAGTGCAACAGGAACGGGCTGAAAATAGTAGAGGTTTTTCCATACCAGATATTACAGAATTACAAGGTAATTTTAGCGGTGTAGTTGATGTTGCGGGAACTTTACCCAGAGATATTCAAGCTAGTTTTAATCTCAAAGGTAATGATTGGCAATTAGGTACTTATAAAGCTGAACAGGTAATTGTTCAAGGAACTTATAATCAGGGTACTTTAAATGTGCAAACTTTACAACTAGAATCCCAAAATAGAATAGTAGCATTTAAGGGAATTTTGGGAACAGAAAAACAAGATGGAGTCTTACAAATTCAAAACTTACCTTTAGAACCAATCAACAATATTTTACAATTACCTGTTTATGTAACTGGAAATCTAGATGGAACAGTTAACATAACCGGAAATTTAAATAATCCTTATGCTAGCGGTCAATTAACTGTTAAAAATGGCACATTAGATGGGACAAAAATTGCATCCGCAGTCGCAAATTTTAGCTATGAAAATGCTCGGTTAAATCTTGATTCTCAAGTATTAATCAATCCACCACAACCAATTGTAATTGCTGGTAGTATTCCATTTAAATTACCCTTTGCCACAGTTCAGCCAACTAGCAATCAAATTAGTTTAAATGTCAATGTTCAAAATGAAGGATTAGCTTTAATTAACTTGCTGACAAATCAACAAGTGCGATGGGTAAATGGTACAGGACAAGCACAGTTGAGTGTGGGAGGAACTTTAGAACGTCCAGTACCAAAAGGATTTGTGAATTTGCAGAATGCTACCCTTGGTGGTCAGTTACTTGCAGAAGATTTGAAAAATGTGAATGGAACAATACAATTTGAGGGCGATCGCATAGTCGTAGAAAATCTGACAGGCAACTTTGAACAAGGACAAGTAATTGCCCAAGGAACTCTTCCTATTTTCACACCTTTAGATTCCCAAGATCCAGCCCGTCAAAATCTTCTCAATGTTACCCTTGATCAAGCGAGAATTAACATTAAAGGATTGTATGGAGGTCTTGTTGATGGCAAAGTAATCTTAGCTGGTTCAGCTATCAATCCACAAATTGGTGGACAAGTAAACTTGCTTGATGGTCAACTTTCTTTACCACAAACCCCCGCCACCGTCGCTACTGCAACCCAAACAGGAACTAGCAACCAAAATCTAGTTATTGAATTTCAAGATTTTCAAATCGGTTTAAGCGATCGAGTTAACATTAGCTTACAACCAATTCTCGCTTTTCGAGGTAGTGGTACTTTAACACTTGATGGTTCTTTAGATGAACCTCGCCCAGAAGGTACGATCGCATTACGACGAGGTTCAGTAAACTTATTTGCCGCCCGATTTAGACTAGAACGTGGTTATGTGAATACTGCCTTGTTTGTTCCTGAAAGAGGATTCAATCCCTTTTTAGACGTAAGATTGATCACTACCGTTTCGGAAGTCACTCGTTCTCGCTTACCTACTTCAGCTTTGAGTTCGGAAATTAGTGATACTCCCGCAACAGGTTACGGTAGTTTGCAATCGGTAAGGGTAAGGG
>JBAVZX010000586.1:0-3201 GCA_049589015.1 Phormidium sp.
ATTCATTCCCTTAGTCCAAGTATGACCGGATTTGGTCATCGTTTCTTCTAAAGAGGATTCAATTAAACTCCCATTATTCGAGAACACATGAAATTTGCCTTTCTCGTCTCCGACAAAGTATTTGGCTAGATTAATTGCGAATATGGCTGTATCAGGGGCTTGTTGGAAAGCTCGATCGCTAAGTGTCCATTCGTCTGCATTAACTACAATTTTGCCTGCTGAATTACTCATGATTTAAAGATTTTTTGCGAATTATTTAATGTGAAGTACCAGATCAACTAAACAGTATCATCAATTGTTAACTTGTTTGTTGTAATCGCTTCAGCGATAAATCGCTTACAACGAACCTTATCGCCAGTTTGCTCGCCTACTAATTCCAAGGAAAATGTTCAGCAACAAAAGCTTCAGCAGATTCTCGACTATCAATTTCTCCATCTAAAGTTGCCGTTAGTAAAGCATCTAAAATTTCTTTAAATTGTTTTCCTGGTTTATATCCTAATGCTTTCAAATCATTGCCATTTAAAGGTGCTTTGATGTGACTCCATTCAGTAAGATAACACCAAATTTTTGGTCTGACTGTGCGAGAAGTAGAGATGTTGTATACAACGTCTCTACTTCTGGCGGCAATTAAAATCAAGGTTGGTAAATTGTATTGGCGTAATAGTTGGACGATTTCGCTTTTTAAGTGTAATTTTGGCAAAGATTCAGCAATGTTAGTTTCAGCTTTATTTAAATTTTCTAATCGCTCAATACTATCTGCTGGTAATTGTAAATTATGCGCTACTTTTCCGCGAAATTCTGGGGCTAAATAAGCGATTAAAACTTCGAGGCGCATTTGCCAATGTTCTAAAGTTTTTTGCGGGTCGAATTTTTGTAAACAGCGATCGAACAACCGCACCTGCCACCACAACTTTTCATCTAACTCTAAAGTTGGATGAATGCAACGCAAAGCTTCTAAATGCGCTAAAAGTTGTAATGCTGGTTTCCAATAGGGAGCTTGTAGAATGTATTTAAGTTCTGATTTTAGCCGAGTTTCTAAAGCTGGCGCTCTGCTGTTCTTTCCTTGAATTTGTTCGTAAATTCCACTAGCTATTGCATACCGAATATATCCTTCTGTTTGCGGTTCAATTTGAAAGTTCAAACGCACAGCAAAGCGCACTGCACGATAAATTCTAGTTGGATCTTCAATAAAACTATTAGCGTGTAAAACCCGGATTTGTCGAGATTGTAAATCTAATAAACCACCAAAAAAATCTAACAATTCACCAACACGGGGATTTGTTAGTCTCATGGCTAAAGCATTTATGGTAAAATCTCTTCTGTAAAGGTCTTGACGAATTGAGCTTGCTTCCACTTCTGGGTTAGCTGCTGGATAGGGATAAAACTCGGTTCTCGCTGTAGCAATATCTATCCAAAGTGAACCTAAATTTGGGTCTTTATGCCATAATAAAGCAGCGGTTTGGAATTGCCCATGAACTTCTAAACGAGCATCTGGATAAATTTCTTGCAAGGCTTTAGCTAATTCTACACCTGCACCGACATCAGCAGATTTATGAAAGCCATCTACGACTAAATCTATATCTTCTAGTAATACTTGCTTTTGATGATCTGCTAATAGTAAATCTCGCACTGCACCCCCGACTAGGTAAAGATGCCAACCGCGTTTTTCTGCTTGGCGAGATGCCTTTTGTAAGAGTTTCCATAAAGGTGCGGCTAGACGATCACGCAACCGAGAAATTGGTAAAGTACAATAAGCAGGATTCCCCCCTTTTTCTTTGTCTCTTTCTCCTCGCCGATTTTCCTGATGCAACTGTCGTAAAACATCAGTACGAGTCACAATTCCTAGTAATTGTCCATTCTCTAAAACTGGCAACCTACCAATATCATAAGTTACCATTAATAGCTCAATTTCTGGCAAAGGAGTATTGGGCAAAATTGTCTTTAAGTTAGTAGTCATGTAACCTTTAACTGGAGCATGACTAAAACCATGATGTAAGGCAATGTCGATATCTCGGCGGGCAATAATTCCCACTAATTTATCATTGGCATCTACTACGGATAATCCTGAATGACCATATCTTAATAAAATTCGTTGTGCCTGTCCAATTGTAGTTTCTGGACGAATTGTTCGCACGGGAGAAGACATTAACTCTCTGGCTGTGGGGGGATGGGGAATTTGCCCTTTTAAGCGTTCAATTAACTGTTGTAAAATCAATTCTGAGGATACTGTTTTCATCGTTAAAGATGCTGCTTGGGAATGTCCCCCACCGCCTAAATCTTGAAATAATTGATTTAAATCTGTGCCATTAATGCGCGATCGCCCAATTACTGTTAAACTTTCTGAAGAATTATCATTCTTATGTCTAGCTGCTAGCAACAAAATATCGCTTTCAGTTAAATCAATTAACCGAGAGGCTAAACTAGACAAACCTGGCACAAAGCCTGGAGTATCAATTAAACTCCAAGCTAAGGTATAACCCCACTGATTTATAGTTTGCAAATTATCTAAAGCAACGGTGAGTAATTGTTGTAATTGACGAGATAAACCAGGATCAATATACTCAGCAATAACTGGTAAAGATGCACCTTGAGCCATCAACCAAGCTAAAGCCGCTGCATCTCTAGCTGTAGAATGATCGAAAGTTAAAGAACCTGTATCAACATGGATACCTAACGCCATTACTGTTGCTTCCGCAGATGTTAAAAACTTTTCCCCAGCGACTTGTTGCAACTGTTCTACGATCAAAGTAGTAGTAGCACCCACAGCTTCAATAGTGAGTTCCGTTGCTGGGATATCAGAAGTTTGATTTAAGTGATGGTCGTATAAAGTAATTTCGGTTAAATCGGGTAAATCTAACCATTCAGCTGCTTTACCCAAGCGATCGCGTTGTTGCGTATCTACTACTGTAAGCGATCGAATCCGTTTTGGAT
The DNA here is from genome assembly GCA_049589015.1 of Phormidium sp. Classification (GTDB taxonomy): domain Bacteria; phylum Cyanobacteriota; class Cyanobacteriia; order Cyanobacteriales; family Aerosakkonemataceae; genus Floridanema. The sequence goes on from JBAVZX010000586.1 coordinate 2,932, forward strand.
TGACCGATCGCCTTTCAATCAAAGCATACTCATCCCGATGCAACGCCAAAAAATCCCGCACTGCTGGATGAGCACCACCAGTCAGCACAATTCTAGCTCCCGAAAGCAACCGTGTTAAGCCAACAGCTGCTCCCAAAGCATCAAAATCAGCAGTTGTATGGCACAAAATTAAATCCATTGCTTTCAGGGGACTGGGGACTGGTAAAATCTTAACCTTTATTCTCTTTCAGCTTTCAACATTCTTCTGCCCCCCTGCCCCTCTGCCCCTCT
>JBAVZX010000587.1:0-2462 GCA_049589015.1 Phormidium sp.
CAATAATTTCATGCACCTGCTATCCAAAATTCTTCTGGTAACGGTTCATCAAAATCATTACTTGTTGATATTGCACCTGGATGTAATCCAGCTATTCTTGGTGCATTTTGTTCGATAATCGGAACTATACGAGCTAGCGGTTTTCTACCATTTGTCAATAAAATTTCTTTTCCTTCATCAATGAGATGCGCTAATTCTTGCAGACTCATTTCTGCTAGACTAACATCAAGTGTTTTTTGCTCGGCAGTCATATTGGTTTATTAGAGTCACCTCAATATCTTTTATTTTATACCAAGAGCCTCAAAACTGAACTAAAGTTTAGGTTGGCGTAGCCTGCCGGAGGCATACGCACATCACCATCTTTTCTGGAAAAAGCGATAATGCTACGCATCGTTGCGCGATCGCACTCTAAATTTTCTGCTTTCAGGCGATCGCTTTTTTAATCTCTTTAATAGTCAACAAGTCTTCTGAACATTTGAATCGCTGATTTTACCGATTTCTTTTTCACATCGATCGTAAATTACCTTAGCCTGTTCGCACTGTTCTTTAATTTGCTGTTCAAATGTTCTTGCCATTTCCCGCAGTTCCAGCAATTCCCGTTCATCTGGTAATTTCTTCATTGCAATCTTTCCAAGCGCTCAATAATTTGTTCTAACCCTATTTTAGATTCCAACGCACGCCCTAGCAAATCTCCTAGTTCTTCTCCAGCATTTTGCACTATTTCCGCTGCTACATTTTCTGGCAACAATAGCTCTACAATAGAATCGAGCCGTCTTTTGTAGATTTCTACTAGAAATAAGGAATTATTAAGAGCAGCAAAAAAACTAACGAGAATATCATTGTTTGGAAAAAGCTCTAACAAAGGTCTAATTAGATTCATCCCTCGTGTCGCTTCTTGCTCAATTTGCCTGAGTTCTCCATTGAGTCTGTCAATAATATCCTGAATTTCTGAAGGGATAGACATGGAAGTTCACAATGATTATCATGCTCGATAAATTTATCATCTTTTGAAGATATTTGAGCAAAGCGATAATGCTACTCATTGCTTTGCGATCGCACTCTAATTTTCTGCTTTTATGCGTTGGCGTAGCCTGCCGGAGGCATACCGCCCTTCAACTCAAGGCAAAATCTCAAAACTCTTACAATGTCGAGGTCGAAATAATCTAAAATCGCGTTGATCTAAAGTTAATATCTTCGTACTACCAAAACGTTCTGCCACAGCCATAACAGTTGCATCAACAAAATCAACTCGACTATCACTATATTCATCCAAAATTTCTGCTGCACGCAATAAATCTGCATCTGTTAAAGCTATTAAATGAAATCGACTTGCAGATAATCCTCTTAAGAAGGCGACAACTGTCGCTATACCAGCTTCACGTCCCACCAAATAAGCAACTTCAGTTAATACTGTTTGTGGTAACAAAATCTGTTGCTGTTGTGAATACACCCTAGTAACATTCCCGTGCATTGTATCGGCACTGTTAACTAAAGCTACAATAAAACCCGTATCAACTACAGGTGGTTTTCTTTCCATGTCCACCCAGATTTCTCGGTAATTTCTTGTTGTAAAATATCTTCTGATTTTGTAGCTAAATCGATCGAGCCAGCAAACAAACCGACTAATGGATCGGAAGTTAATTCTGACACTTGTTGCCGATCGGATCTCACCCTTTGACGCACCAGCGCCGCCAAATCTTCTAATAGTTGCAATTGTTCATCAGCCGTGAGACTTTCAACTTGATTTAGTACATCCTGATAAACAGCCATAGACTTTAGTTTAGTAATTTTTAACTTTTAATTTATTATATATTATTGCATTGATTTAGCCTGCCGGAGGCATATCGCACACCCATCTTTTCCCAAAAAGCGATCGCACCTACTTATAAATATCTCCACGCAATCTTTCCATGATTATTATGATTGCTCAACTTATCATTTTTTGAAGATATTTGAGCAGAGCGATAATGCTACGCATCGTTGCGCGATCGCACTCTAAATTTTCTGCTTTTATGCGATCGCTTTAATAAAAAAACTAGTTTATATAACAGGATATCACATCACTTCCTCAGCTAACAACCTACCATCAACCCTTTCATAATCATCTTCCAATAGCCAAGAATGTGCCTCATCTTGACACTCTCACCGTCAAGCTACGCTGTGACGGGAGATTCTTGAGCTAATCACGGCCTCTTTCAGAATCACTTCCTACTTAAGGACTTACAGGATTATGTCTGAACCGAGCCTACTAGAATATCACTTGCTATCTAGATGCCCTTTTAATGGTTCACTCTCCAAGCGTTTCCGGTATTTCAACCGAGGTTCGGGTATGACCTACCCTACCTGTCTTACGACGAAGCTTTTAACTTGTTTCATTCGCCGATGTTGGTCGGTTACTGCACTATGTTTATACAGGAATTCGTTACCCTGTTGAACTTTTATTTTCTACTCACTTAAGTGGC
>JBAVZX010000588.1:0-2745 GCA_049589015.1 Phormidium sp.
CCACTGAAGTGGGAACAACGGACAATTCGGTTCGTTGTCGGCGCTTTAGCGCGATTCCCACTGAAGTGGGAACAACGGACAATTCGGTTCGTTGTCGGCGCTTTAGCGCAATTCCCACTGAAGTGGGAACAACGGACAATTCGGTTCGTTGTCGGCGCTTTAGCGCGATTCCCACTGAAGTGGGAACAACGGACGATTTAAATTGTTGTTTGTGCTTGGATGGCGGTTATTGCTACTGTGTTGACGATATCGGTGACTGTACAACCTCGACTTAAGTCATTTACAGGTTTTTTCAAACCTTGTAAAATTGGGCCAATTGCTACTGCATTAGCGGAACGTTGTACAGCTTTATAAGTATTATTTCCGGTATTTAAATCGGGGAAAATAAATACAGTTGCGTGTCCGGCGACTTCACTACCAGGTAGTTTAGTTTTCGCTACCGAACTATCAATTGCTGCATCATATTGAATCGGACCTTCTATTTTTAAATCGGGGCGTTTTTCCTTGGCAATACAAGTAGCTTGTTTGACTTTATCTACATCTGCTCCGTAACCAGAATCACCTGTAGAATAAGATAGCATTGCTACAAAAGGTTCAATGCCAAAAGTAGCAGCGGTAGTGGCGGAACTAATAGCAATATCTGCTAATTGTTCGGGGGAAGGATTGGGATTTACGGCGCAATCTCCGTATACTAAAACTTGGTCTGCTAAACACATTAAAAATACACTGGAAACGATCGAACAACCCGGAACAGTGCGAATAAATTCTAACGCCGGACGAATCGTATGAGCAGTGGTGTGAACAGCGCCAGATACCATGCCATCTGCAACACCTTTGTACACCATCATTGTGCCAAAATAACTAAAATCGTGCATGGCATCTCTGGCAAATTCTTCAGTAATTCCTTTGTGTTTTCGTAACTCCAAATAAGTGTGGGCGTAATCATCTTGCCATTCAGAATGTAAAGGATCGAGGATATTTACGTAATTTAAATTTAGGCCAAGAAACGAAATTTTCTCTCTAATTTCATGTTCATTTCCTAAGAGAGTAATATCAACAACTCGACGACGCAAGAGGATTTCGCTTGCCCGTAAAATTCGTTCTTCCGAGCCTTCAGGAAAAACAATATGTTGCTTTTTCGTTTTAGCTCGTTCAATTAATTCATATTCAAACATCAGCGGCGTTGTTCGACTAGAACGAGTCACAGAAATGCGTTTTTCTAGTTTGATTAAATCTACATGAGATTCAAACAATCCCAAGGCGGAAGCGATTTTTCTTTGGTTATCTGGCGTAATTTCCGCATGGACTAAACTAACGCGCCTTGCAGTTTCGTAAGTATCAGTTTCTACGCAAAAAATGGGGGTATTAAATCTGCGGAAACCTTCCAACAATTTTCTCACTTGGGGAGCCATATCGAAACCCCCAGTTAAAATCATTCCGGCAATTTTAGGATAATTTACTGAGAATGTAGCAGATAAACATCCTAATATTATATCAGCCCGATCGCCAGCAGTAATTACCAACCCACCTTCATGCACATGATCGAGAAAATTTGGTAATTGCATTGCTGCTACTTTATAACTTAAAACTTCCCGATTTAGTTGATTCTCTAATCCATGTACCAGCCTGCCATTAATTGCTTGGGCAACTTCTTTAATTGTTGGTTTGCCTAGAGTTTCTTTCTCTGGTAAAACAAATACAGGGTCTTCATAAATCCAGAAATTTTCTAACAGTTGAGTAACGGTTTCTAATCGCTCAATATCTACCAAATTTACCATTGTAGCGGCAATTGTACATCCTTCTTCGATAAAAGCTTCCCGTTCTGTACGAACTGCATTCACTACTTCCTCTGGAGTTTTACCTTGCCCATTTGCCACAATTAAAATTGGGGCGGCTAAATGATTGGCAATCCTAGTATCAAAATTATCAACAAACGCTGGATCAATTTCCGTAGAATCAATCCCTTCACAAAGGATAAAATCACAAGTTTTTTCTAAAGCTTTGTATTTCTCAATTACCTGTTTGATCAGTTCGTCATATTGTCCATCAGCAACTAAATCTTGCGCTTGTTCATGTGTCAGCCCATACTGAGATTGATAATCAATTTCTAAATGGTAACGCTGACGGATTAAGTTGATATCGTTATCTTGTTTTTGCCCAGCATGAATGACTGGACGAAAAAAACCGAGTTTGCGGATACGCTTTGATAACAACTCCATCAGTCCCAGGAGGACAAGTGATTTGCCGCTACCTGCTTCAATTGCTGCGATATATAAATTTTGGATCATCTGGGTTTATTTAATAACTTATCTTCTGATCTTCCTTAGTTGTTAGTCCCTATTCCTTAATAACAAATCAAGGTTTTTTTCAGGAACCAGAAGGCATTGTATTAATTACCAGCCTAGTAAAATGTTGTCAAGCCAACAATTAGGGTAATCTTAGCACTTATTTAATCATGTTAGGCAAAAGTTAAGAGTCAATATGAGGGTTAAATATTTCTGCACACTGATTCATCAGTGGCAAAAATCTATCGCTTGGCAAATTAACTGGAATACTAACAGTTCTTTTCATTGTGCTAAACGCATGGTGTGAGAATATGATAAAAAATTAAGTTTTTCAATCTATCACTAGTAATAATATGGTATTCCTGGTAATTTCTCAAAGATAAACAGACTTTGGCAACTTAAAAGACGGTTTTTAAGATTCAGTCATGGCACAAAGGTAGGAGACTAACATGAGTTACGC
>JBAVZX010000589.1:0-1791 GCA_049589015.1 Phormidium sp.
GTTACCTATTACTTATTCACAAAACATCAATGAGTAAAAAGTTTTAATTTTCGCCAATTTTCAGTTACAGGAGGCTGAAGAAAATGAACCCAAAACCAGACCGAATTATTATCTTTGATACCACTTTGCGGGATGGGGAACAGTGCCCCGGCGCTACCTTAAACGGAGATGAAAAATTGTTGATTGCCAAGCAATTAGCACGTTTGGGAGTGGATGTTATTGAAGCAGGATTTGCAGTAGCGAGTCCGGGAGATTTTGAGGCGGTAAATCGAATTGCCCAAACTGTAGGAACGGCAGATGGCCCGATTATTTGTAGTTTGGCAAGGGCGGTAAAAAAGGATATTCAAACTGCTGCTGAAGCTTTAAAACCTGCGGCTAAACCTCGGATTCACACCTTTATTGCAACTTCTGATATTCACTTGCAATATAAGTTGAAAAAGACGCGATCGGAAGTTTTAGCTATTGCTGAAGAAATGGTTGCTTATGCTAAATCCTTTGTGGATGATGTGGAATTCTCCCCGGAAGATGCAGGACGAAGCGATCCAGAATTTTTGTATCAGGTGTTGGAAAGGGCGATCGCAGCTGGCGCAACTACAGTTAACATTCCTGATACGGTTGGTTACACCACACCCGCTGAATTTGGGGGGATAATTAAGGGGATTAAAGAAAACGTTCCCAACATCGACAAAGCGATTATTTCGGTTCACGGACACAACGATTTAGGTTTAGCAGTTGCTAACTTTTTGGAAGCAGTTAAAAATGGTGCTAGACAATTAGAATGCACCATTAATGGTATTGGTGAACGCGCCGGAAATGCCGCTTTGGAAGAGTTAGTTATGGCGCTTCATGTCAGGAGACAATATTACAATCCTTACTTGGGTCGTCCAGTTGATTCGGAAGAGTCATTAACTAATATTGACACTCAACAAATTTACAAAACATCCCGGTTAGTTTCTAATTTAACTGGGATGTTGGTACAACCGAATAAAGCGATCGTAGGGGCGAATGCTTTTGCCCATGAATCGGGCATTCACCAAGATGGAGTTTTGAAAAATAAACTCACTTATGAAATTATGGATGCCCAATTGATTGGTTTGAATAACAATCAAATTGTGTTGGGTAAACATTCCGGTCGTCATGCTTTTGGGGCGCGGTTGAAAGAGTTGGGTTTTGAAATTTCCGAAGGCGATCTAAACAAAGCTTTCATCAGATTTAAGGAAGTTGCTGACAAGAAGAAAGAAATTTCTGATTGGGATTTGGAGGCAATTGTTAATGATGAAATTCAACAAGCACCTGAACTTTTCCGAGTAGAATTGGTACAGGTTTCTTGTGGTAGCAATGCCCGTCCCACAGCAACAGTAACTTTGCGAACTCCTGAAGGGGAAGAGTTGACGGATGCGGCGATCGGTACTGGCCCTGTTGATGCGGTTTATAAGGCAATTAATCGGGTGGTAAATGTGCCGAATCAGTTAATTGAGTTTTCTGTTCAGTCGGTGACTGCGGGTATTGATGCGATCGGGGAGGTGACGATTCGGTTGAAGTATGGCGATCGGATTTTCTCTGGTCATTCGGCAAATACTGATATTATTGTCGCTTCTGCACAAGCTTATGTTAATGCTTTGAATCGTCTTTATGCAGCGTTGAAAAAGCAGGAGGAAGCTGATAAAGCTGAGGGAAATACTTCTGCTGCTGCTTCTGTTTAGGTTTTGAAAGGTTAATTTTTGGGCACGAAGGGAGGTTCCTTTCGTGCTTTTTTTTACCACAGATGTAGATGTAAGTTATCTATTTTTG
>JBAVZX010000590.1:0-4139 GCA_049589015.1 Phormidium sp.
GTCATTGGCAAGACGATTTGGGAAGAGGCTATATCTGCATTAAAAAGTAGTGATCAATCGCAAGAAATCAGTCAAGAATACTTAAAAGATTGGGGTATTTTAAAAATATTGTACACCCAAAAAATACTAATGGTTGAGGCTTCTTAACTAGTATTGAATAGTTTAGTGGTGCGGTGCGTTACGCTGTCGCTAACGCACCCTACGTCTTAATGCCCAATCAGTTTATCGCGTAGATGTTTGATTCGATCGCGCAATTTACCCGCCTCCTCAAACTCCAACTTTTTCGCCGCATCTTTCATCTGCATTTCTAACTGCGAAATCAACTCTGGAATCTCATCTAAAGTAAATTCATCCGCTTGTTGATATGCAGTTTCCAACTGTTGAGAATTCAACCTGCGCGAAACTTCCAAAAAAGCCAAAATTGAATTTCCCGATTTCTTGATAATTGATTGCGGTGTAATGTTGTGCATTCTGTTATATGCAATTTGAATTCCGCGTCTTCTTTCGGTTTCTTCGATCGCTTTTGCCATGCTATTAGTCAAATTATCAGCATACAAAATCGCCTGTCCCCGAACATGACGCGCCGCCCTACCAATAGTTTGGATTAACGAACGTTCCGCCCTTAAAAAACCCTCTTTATCCGCATCTAAAATTGCCACCAAAGAAACCTCTGGCAAATCCAAACCTTCCCGCAACAAATTCACCCCAATCAAAACATCATAATCACCATTTCTTAAAGCCTGCAAAATTTCAATCCTTTCAATTGATTGAATTTCTGAATGCAAGTAACGTACCCTAATTCCTCGTTCTTGCAAATACTCCGTTAAATCTTCCGCCATTCGCTTAGTTAAAGTCGTCACTAAAACCCGTTCTTTAAGCTTCACTCTGTCTTTAATTTCGCCCAACAAATCATCAATTTGTCCCTCAGTTGGACGCACAAAAACTTCAGGATCAATTACTCCCGTTGGTCTAATTATTTGTTCGACAATGCGATTTTCAGAAATTTCAACTTCCCAATTTCCCGGAGTCGCAGAAACAAAGACGCATTGATTAACTTTTTGCCAAAACTCTTCCGCTTTCAAAGGGCGATTATCTGCTGCACTCGGAAGGCGAAAACCATGATCGATTAACACCTTTTTTCGGGCTTGATCGCCATTGTACATTCCCCGAATTTGTGGGACAGTAACGTGAGATTCATCAATTACTAATAGCCAATCTTTCGGGAAATAATCAATTAAACATTCTGGCGGTTCTCCGGGTAATCTTCCGGCTAAATGTCGAGAATAATTTTCTACGCCGTTGCAATATCCCACTTCGCGCAACATTTCTAAATCGTAGCGAGTTCGCTGATCTAATCTTTGCGCTTCTAATAGTTTTCCGGCTTTTTCTAACTCGGCTAACTGTGCTTTTAATTCGGCTTCAATATCATTACAAGCAGCTTCCAATTTTTCATCAGGCGTGACAAAGTGACGCGCCGGATAAACATTTATTGCTTCTAAACTTTGGAGAATTTCGCCTGTCACTGGGTCAACATAACGAATTGCATCAACTTCATCACCAAAGAATTCTACCCGAATAATTCTATCTTCATAAGCAGGGCCAATTTCTAACACATCTCCGCGAACTCGGAAACGTCCCCTGCCAATTTCCGTATCATTCCGGTTATATTGAACTGTCGCTAAATCGCGCAAAACTTGCCTTTGATTAATTTCTTGTCCGACGCGGAACGGAATTGCTGCTTTCAGATATTCTGAAGGAATTCCTAACCCGTAAATGCAGCTAATTGAAGCTACCACAATTACATCTTTGCGTTCAAAAAGTGACCTTGTTGCTGAGTGACGCAACATATCAATTTCGTCATTAATTGCGGCAGTTTTTTCGATGTAAGTATCAGTTACGGGAATGTAAGCTTCTGGTTGATAGTAATCGTAGTAACTGACAAAGTACTCGACTGCATTTTCTGGGAAAAACTCTCGTAACTCGTTACACAACTGCGCCGCTAAAGTTTTGTTATGTGCTAAAACTAAAGTCGGTTTTCCTACTTTTTCAATTGTGGAAGCAACAGTAAAAGTTTTGCCTGTTCCCGTTCCACCTAGCAAGGTTTGGTAACGATGACCAGCTAAAATATTCTTGCTCAAATCGACGATCGCTTGTGGCTGATCCCCCATTGGCTGAAATGTAGCTTGCAGACTAAATTGGCTCATAACTCTGTTTAGCAGTGACTCTTTTATTTTATCTTAAACTTATTTAAATTTCCCCATAACAAATCTAATTAGTTACTCAATACTCCAGAGAATTACTAAATACTAAACTTTTAGATTAATCTCTTTCTTCTCTCTGTGTCCTCTGTGTCTCTGCGGTTTCAAAAACCATCTACCTCTTAAAGTATAAGCCGCGAGTATCAGAATCATCAAGCAATAATATATCCCTAGTCAGAGGTTGGCTGGCTGAATCATTAATACATTAGAAATGTAGCAAAAAAAAACAGAATAGCTTAATAGTTAATCTGTGCCAAGTTCAGTAAAAGAGAGGAAATAATCATGAGTTTAGAAGATAGAGCAAAAGCCACAGGCAAAAACCTAGAAGGTAAAGCCCAAGAAGCAATGGGAAACCTTACTGGCGATCCCGAAGATAAAGCTGAAGGCAAAGCAAAACAAGCTGAAGCTCAAGCTCGTCATGCCGGAGAAGACTTGAAAGATAAAGCGAAAGAAGTGATCGATCGCGCTTAAATCTTGACATACAAAAAGGTCTAGAAAAATCCATCTAGACCTTTTTAACCATAAAAAACCTGCTGTGTAGGAGGATAAACCCTTGCAATTTTTACAAAGAAGCCGCCAAATTTTCATGGCGCTAACTTTAGCATTAATTCTCACAATTACTACAGCCTGTAGTGGTGGTTCACCAACTACACAATCACCGCAACTACCTCCAGCTAGTAACACATCTTACAACCAAATCGAACGTGGTTCAACAACCTCCGGTCAAGAATTTGGGAATTGGGTAGTCCGCAACAGCAAAGGATTAGTTCAGGATGCTTATGTGCGCGACAATAACAAATTAGGAGTGGTAATTACTCCCCAAGTTAAACCCAATGAAGTTAGAACTTTAGCAAGTTCTTTACTTCAAGGTTTTCACAAAAATTTTCCCAATCAGGATTTAACAGTTTTGGTTTACGCACCGGATAAAAAACTGATTTTGACTGGTAAATACGATCGGCAATCACAGCAAATTCGCTATGAATCGTAAATCATTAATGGAGAGCAGAAATAATGGCTAGTAGCGATGAATATAAACGTCAAATCATGAATGATTTGGCTAAAGGTAACGTTGAATCAATGAACGATTTACCTAGCGATCCTTCTAGAGAATACGAAAATTTTGATGATTTTGCTCAACGTTCTACCATAGACGAACGTCGCCAATTATTTGGTCAATCTTTACAGCACGATCGCATTCCCCCCAGTCAAATAGACCCAGAATTAAAAAATGCGATCGCTCAAATTAAACCCAACGAACGCGACGACGTAGCCAAAGAATTTCTCAAAAAGTTAAAAGAACGGGGATTAAGCGATCGACAATTAGAGCAACAATTGGCACTTTCCACCCACCACGCCAGTCGCATGAGTGCAGATGACGTTGCCAAATTAGCCTCCTTCACCTATCACTCTCACCCCGATATTTTCCGCGACGTATTAGCAGAAAAACCCGGAATCATGAAATTTCTCAGTAACCCCTTAGTTGTGGGCGTACTTGGTATCGTCGCCGCTAAATGGTTAAGCGATCGCCGTTCCTAAATCTCCTCAAAACTCACACTTGTTTGAGAGCAAGATTGACACTCTCCCGTTAAGCTAACGCTGTAACGGGAGATTCTTGTTTCATAGAACGCTGCTTTTTAGTATTAGTATTGCTACCAGCACTAACAAGTCTTACGCTTTCTCCACAAGCTTGAAATTCGGTATGCCCTACCGTATTTATTGACAAAATCCTAATGCCTTCTGACCGCAAATTTTTCGCTGCATTCTCATCCCTATCATGATGGGTTTGGCATTTTGGACAAACCCATTCTCTATCCTTTAAGGTAAGAGAATCATTCTTGTATTTGCAGCAATTACAAATCTTTGTACTGGGGAAGAACCTGT
>JBAVZX010000591.1:0-5873 GCA_049589015.1 Phormidium sp.
GAATTACCTCGCTTATATAGGGTAGATAATTTGTCAGGACCGCCACCAGAAATGCAGATAAAATTCGGTAGCGTGCGGACAGGTACAGAAGAAACTGCTGCAATTGCCCGTTCAATTCCCTTACCGCCGCCACCAGAAGAAGCGCCAGAAGTAGCGGCACAGCAGGAACGAGTTAAGGCGGTAGAAGCGCAATTAGAAAATCATCCGATTCACCAATGGGGTAATCCTGGGACATTAATTAAACGCTATCGTCGTTTGATTACACTGCAAACTGAAATTAGGTTATTACAAGAAAAACTTGACCAAGAATCTCAACGTCATTGGGATGAATTTTTAGATTTAATTTTGATTTTACAAAGCTTTGGTTGTTTGGATGAATTAACACCCACTGTGTTAGGACAAGCCGCCGCAGCGATTCGGGGAGATAATGAATTATGGCTGGGATTGGCTTTAATGTCGGGGGAATTGGATGATTTAGGCCCGCATCATTTAGCAGCAGCAGCAGCGGCTTTGGTGACAGAAACACCGCGCCCAGATTCGGAAAGTAGATATATTCCATCTGAGGAAGTGCAGGAAGCTTTGAGTAAATTAAGAGGAATTAGAAGGCAACTTTTCCAAGTACAAAGGCGGCATAATGTGGCTTTACCTGTTTGGTTGGAAGATGAGTTAATTGGGATAGTGGAACAATGGGCTTTGGGCATAGATTGGGTGCAGTTATGTGAAAATACAAGTTTAGATGAAGGAGATGTGGTGCGAATGTTACGCCGAACTCTTGATTTTCTTTCGCAAATTCCTCATGTGCCGAATTTGCCAAATTCTATTAAGCGAAATGCTAGTCGCGCTTTGCAATTAATGGATAGGTTTCATGTTAATGAAATTGTGGGTTAGTTTGCTTTGGGTGGTACAGACCTTGGCAGGGCGAAGCATTCGGGGAGAATATCTTGGGTTTTGGACAACAAATTGTCGCCCGAATGCTAATGCCTACGGCACGCTACGCGAACGCCCCTACGCAAAACATATTTTTTCGTTTTTGTAAATCTATTTTTATAAAGCATTATAATGATATGAATTTTTCATTTGTTGATTTATACGAAACTGATTTTTATGCTTGGACGCAAAGACAAGTAGAGTTATTACGTAAGCGTGACCTGAATAATCTTGATATTGAGAATTTGATTGAGGAAATAGATTCTTTGGGTAAGCAGGAAAGGCGAGAATTAATAAATCGTTTGGGAGTTTTACTGGGGCACTTGTTGAAGTGGGAATATCAAGCTAATAGAAGGTCTAGAAGTTGGGTGGCGACAATTCGGGAACAGCGTTATAGAGTTCTCAAACTATTAGAAGAAAATCCTAGTTTAAAACATTATCTGCTAGAAGCGATCGCACAAGCATATCAATCTGGTTTGGCTTTAGCTGTTAGAGAAACGGAAATGCCATTTAAAACATTTCCCTCTAGCAATTCTTATACTTGGGAACAAATAGAAAACCCTGATTTCTTACCGGGAATTAAACTCGATTCAGATCAAGATTTGCTTAATTAAGGCTACACAACCATTCCCCCAGTAGTGGTAAATTCTGATTTAGTGTGAGGATTTAAGTGTGAGGAAAAGTGTGAGGAAAAGTGTTGCCTTCTGCCTTCTGCCTTCTGCCTTCTGCCTTTTCTCTTCTGCTGCTTTGGCGGAAGGTGTGACTTTAGGTGTGGTGCGGAGTGGGGATAATGCGACGCAGTGGATGGGGATTACGAATCGGTTGAATCAGAGTGGTGTGGCTTATTGCGTGGTGGATTTGCAAAGTGTACAGAAAGCTGCTGATTTGACGGGGACGAAGGTGCTATTTTTGCCGAATGTGGAAAGTTTAACACCACAACAGGCGATCGCACTTACAGAATGGATGAAAAAAGGCGGTCGCTTAATTGTGAGTGGGCCAGCAGGTAATCTTTCTGCGCCAGAAGTGCGGCAAATGTTGCGCGGTGTGTTGGGCGCTTATTGGGCTTTTCCTCTCTCGGAACCTTCAGCACTCAAACCTAGCAAAACAGAGAATCAGCAAAAGGATTTGGAATCTTCGCTTCGGGGTGTTGTTCACGGGGGAGTAGTGATTCCCACAACTTTGAGTAGTCAAACTGCTGCTACTTGGTCAGTTAAAGATAGTCCTCCAGCAGTGGTCAATACTAGCCAGACAACTTTTTTCGGTTGGCGTTGGGGTGTGGATGCGGTGGCAAATGTCCAAACAGATTTAGCTTGGCTGAAATCAGCCTTAAATCGCTACGGAGTTAAATCTGGAACTATTGCCTCTGTCCCGACTACAGGAGATTGTGTTGCTCCTAATGCTGTGCCTGTTGCCGTTGTACCTGTGGTACAGGACAGGTGGGCACAAGGGCAGGGGGGCACAGGGGCAATACCTTTTGTTTCTTCCTCGACTCCTCCAATGCCTAGTCGTCAGTCTGTAGTTGTCACTCCGCAATCATCAGTCACTAGTCGCCAGTCTGTAGTTGTCACTCCACAATCCTCACCCACCAATCGCCAGTCTGTAGTTGTTACTCCGCAATCCTCACCCACCAATCGCCAGTCCCCAATCGCCAGTCGCCAGTCCCCAGTCGCCAGTCCCCAGTTACCAGTCGCCAGTCCCCAGTCCCCAGTCCCCAGTTACCAGTCGCCAGTCGCCAGCCCCCAGTCCCCAGTTACCAGTCCCCAGTTACCAATGCCTGACCCTACGGAAAGGGTAGCAGCTGCGGGGATTCGGGTTGCGCCTGGGGCAGAGACGATTACACCGTCGGAAGCGATCGCAATGCGCCAAGAGTTAGAAAATTTAATTGGTAGGGTGGAGAGTGCTTTATTAACTGCTAATGCTGGGAATAATTCGGGGAGAATTGCCGAGGGACAGGTGAGAAATACTTCAACTACGGTTGCTGCAACTGGTTTAACTAACAATCAATTATCAGCAGCAAATACGCTGCAACAAGCGCGAGAAGTTGTGCAATCTTTACCGGGATTAATTGCTAATCGAGATTATGGGAATGCGCGGAGTCAATGGTTAAAAACTCGGCAAAGTTTGTATAATTTGTATCCGATCGATCGCTTAGTCGAAAAATCCGAAATTCGGGCAATTTGGCTAGACCGAGGTACGATTATTCAAGCTGGTTCGGAACAGGGTTTAGCTAAGGTTTTTGACCGTTTGGCGCAAGCAGGATTTAACACAGTTTTCTTTGAAGCTGTTAATGCTGGTTATCCAATTTATCCTAGCAAAGTTGCACCGGAACAAAACCCTTTAACTAAAGGTTGGGACCCGTTGGAAGCGGCGGTTAAATTGGCGCATGAACGGGGGATGGAATTACACGCTTGGGTGTGGACTTTTGCGATCGGAAATCAACGCCATAATACAATTTTAAATCAACCACCCAACTATCTTGGCCCAGTATTAACAGCCCATCCAGATTGGGCAAATTATGATAACCGAGGTAACATTATTCCTCTGGAACAAACCAAGCCATTTTTAGATCCAGCAAATCCTGAAGCAAGACGTTATTTACTAAAGTTATTTGAGGAAATTGTTAGCCGTTACAAGGTAGATGGATTGCAATTAGATTATATTCGTTACCCATTTCAAGATCCCCGACGGGGATTTATTTATGGTTATGGGGGAGCAGCAAGACAGCAATTTCAACAATTAACTGGTGTCGATCCAATTAATATTTCTCCTAATAGTCCTCTGTGGCAAAAATGGACTGAGTTTCGCACTGAACAAGTTAATTCTTTTGTGGCGGAAGTCGCGCAAATGTTGCGCCAAAAACGCTCTGATTTAATTTTATCGGTGGCGGTTTTTGGTTATCCAGAAGCCCAAAGAATTGAAATGTTGCAACAACATTGGGAAGTTTGGGCGAGGCGAGGTGATGTGGATTTAATTTTACCAATGGCTTATGCTCAAGATACAAATCGTTTTCAACAATTGGCGCAACCTTGGTTAATTAATGATACTTTGGGTGGAAGTTTAGTTTTACCGGGAATTTTACTTTTAAATTTACCGGAATTGAGTGCGATCGATCAAATTCAATTAGTCAGAGATTCCCCAAATGGCGGTTATGCTTTGTTTGCAATGGAGCATTTTAGTAATAGTTTGCAGGGAATTTTTAACCGCACCCAAGCAACAGTAAGGCGGGATACGAAAGAACCTTCTCCTTTGCGTCAACCTTTTGCAGCAGCAGCAAATCGAGTAACAATTCTTCAGCGAGAATGGAACTTTTTGTTAAGTTCAAATCAACTGTTGATGTCGCCAAATGATCGATCGCAATATAACACCCAAAGCGCGGAACTTTTAAAAGTATTCAATCGTTTAGCAGAAAAACCAAATGCGAGTAATTTTGATGCGGCGAAGAAGGCTTTAATACTTTTTCGCTTTCAATTTAGTGGGTGGATGCGATTACATTCGATGAAGAATAACTATCAGGTGCAGACTTGGAATAATCGTTTAGCTAGTTTAGAAAGGTTGCTGAATTATGGGGAAAGGATTGTTTTGAAAAGGTCAAATTCTAATGCTGTTAAACGTTAGTTAAGGCTTTTTTTGAACCGCGAAGACGCGAAGAGCGCGAAGGAAGAAGAAGAGAAGGAAAGAACTTATTTGATGATTCACTGAGTATTTTTATATATGTAAATTTGGGTTAGCTACCTCCTTTCTTTTTCCGCTTCTTTCTTCCTCTTCTCTTCGCGCTCTTCGCGTCTTCGCGGTTCAAAAAAAAGCCTTACAACAAACAATTAACCTATTCTTTCTGCTAATTCTAACCATCTTTCGGTAGCAGAATCGATCGCTTCCGTCAATTCAGCTAATTTATCAGTTAATTGTTGTAATTCATTAAAATCACTAGGAGGATTGTTGTAAAGACTTTTTTCAACTGCTTCTTTTTCCGCTTCCATTTCAGGAATTTTATTTTCTAGTTCTTCATATTCCCGCTTTTCTTTAAAAGAGAGTTTCCGAGGTTGATCGGATTTTGGAGTTTCGACTTGAGATTTTTGATTTTTAGATTCGGAAACTTCTTTAGGTTTTTTAGTTTCTTTCTCTTCGGTTTCTGCGGCGGCTTTATAATCTAAATAAACTGAGTAATTTCCGGGATATTGACGTAAATTTCCCCCTGATTCAAAGGCAAAAATTACGTCAACAGTGCGATCGAGAAAATAGCGATCGTGCGAAACCACAATTACACAACCATTAAAATCTTCCAAATAATCTTCTAAAACCCCTAAAGTTTGCACATCTAAATCATTTGTTGGTTCATCTAAAATCAACACATTTGGCGCACTCATCAAAACTTTTAATAAAAACAAGCGCCGTCTTTCCCCACCGGAAAGTTTACTAATTGGCGCATATTGTTGATTCGGCGGAAACAGAAACCTCTCTAACATTTGCGACGCAGTAATTACGCTTCCATCGGAAGTTTCTACGAGTTCAGCGATATTTTTTAAGTAATCAATTACTCGTTGTTCTTCGTTTATATTTACATCATCTGAGTGTTGATCGAAATAACCAATGTGAATAGTTGAACCAAGTTCGACAGTTCCCGAATCTGGTTGCACTTTTCCGGTAATTATATCCATCAACGTCGATTTTCCCGCGCCGTTACTACCAATAATTCCGATCCGATCTTCGGGATTGAAATTATAGGTAAAATCTTTAATTAAAGTGCGATCGCCATAAGCCTTACAAATATTTTCGAGTTCAATTACTTTCTTCCCAATGCGTCTCCCCACTGTGGAAATTTCGACTTTTCCATGCGCTTGTTTAAACTCTTGCGCTTGCATTTCTCGAACGCGATCGATCCGAGCTTTTTGTTTAGTACTGCGTGCTTTTGGCCCTCTTTTCAACCATTCTAATTCTCGGCGCAAAAC
>JBAVZX010000592.1:0-2734 GCA_049589015.1 Phormidium sp.
TACTCAAGCAATTGCTTATTTAGCAGTACCGTTATTTAAAAAATATCCTTCCGTAGTTTCCATTGATTATACCCACGCTTTATTAGCGAAAGAACATCCCTATCCGGCTACTATTACATATAAACCAATCATCGCTGTTGAAAAAAAATGTTTTGCCCATGTTGCTCATATTATCACTTGGTCTGAAAAAGCGAGAAACTCAGTAATTAGTGATTATGGAATTTCCCCAAGTAAAGTAACAGCTATTCCTCCACCAACACCTCTAGAATTTTTTACTAAAATAGCTCCCAAGGCTAAAGATAGAGAAAGCTTACCGAGACTGTTATTTGTGGGCAATCATTTCCAACGTAAAGGCGGTGAAGACGTATTAAACGTATTTTTGGAAAGTTGTGCCAATATTTGTGAACTTGACATTGTGACCAACTCAGATTTAAATTTACCTGTGTTACCAAATTTGCGAGTTCATCGAGGTATTCAGCCCTTGTCAGCAGAAATTTTGTCACTGTACCAGAAAGCAGATATTTTTGTCATGCCCACTCATGAGGATTGCTATCCAATGGTATTTATAGAAGCGATGGGCGCAGGATTACCTAGTATAGGTACTACAGTGATGGGAGTTCCTGAATTAGTGCAGAATGGGATAAATGGCTTGACGATTAAACCAGGCGATCGCATTGCCTTAAGACAAGCTATTTTTAAGTTAATTGAAAATCCTGAATTAAGATTATCTATGGGTGAAGCTGGTCGAAATATTGCCAAAGAAAATTTTGATACTGTCTCCAATTGTCAACAAATTGCCGAAATTTTTGCCAATAGCTTATGTCGATAAATTGTATGGAAATTAGTTTAAGTGTGGCTTTGGTGACACGAAATCGGCCTGAAAGTTTAGAGCGGTGTTTGAAAAGTTGGCGAAATCAAACGGTATCGCCATTTGAAATTGTAGTTTCAGACGATTCTGATGATGTTCATGCACCCCAAATTGAACGATTAGCTAAACAGTTTGATTGCATTTATACTAAAGGGCCACGCCGAGGTTTATATGCAAATCGTAATCATGCCAGCTTGACTTGTAGGGGAACTCATATTTTGTCGGGAGATGACGATCACACTCATCCTATAGATTATGTAGAAAAGGTTTTGGAAGTTGTAGAAACTGATCCAGCCAGAGTGTGGATTTTTACAGAAAAAAAACATAATCAACCTGAGTCTTCTTTGATTTGCCCTACAGAACTTCATCCTAGTGGTGGCGGTTGTATACCCAAAGATCCATCAAATTGTGCTGCCATTGCTGATGGCTCTTCTGTTTATCCCCGACAAATCTTTGACCAAGGTTTACGCTACGATGAGACTTATTCTTTTGGCCCTATGTGGTATCTCTGGGGAAAACATTTAATCAAACAAGGATGGAGAATATCATTTTCTGATGCGACATTTATTTGGCATCATGATGAGTCAGAACAGAGGTTCCACGATCAAAATTTGGTCAATACCTTATTAGAATCAACTACCTATACACAATTTGTTAATTCTCTGTGGCTGGAACCTTCTTTGAGTAAATTAGTTATATCAATAATTTATTTACTCAAACGTATGCTCATTAGCGAAACATTTATGTGGTACAAAGTAAAAACTAGAATAAATATTACTAGTGCATTCAGAACAATTAAAAATGCTTATAACGCTAAGAATATTTACCCTTTAAAACCTTTAACCAAAGATGAAACAAAACTTGTACTAATTACACCTTCTTATCCACCCTTAAGAGGTGGTATCTCTGATTATGCACAACAACTTGTCAGAGCTTTAAGTACGTTTTACAAAGTTAATGTTGTAACTTCTCAAGGCTTAGGAGAAGGCGAGTGGGAAAATATTTATGTCCATAACAGCACTAACTTTAACTGGCAATTGCAGGAAACTTTTAAATTAATTCGCGTAGTTAAGCAATTAAAGCCACAAGTTATTCTTTTTCAAGAAGGAGATGAATATAGAATAAATTATATCAATCTTCCTCGACTATACCTAAATAATTTATGGTTTTCTATGTTATTACCATTAGTTTTGAGAATATTTTTGCGTTGTCCAGTATTTGTAATTATCCATGAAGGCGTAGGTAAACGACAATTATTTCAATCTAAATTAAGCACGGGTGTAATTGTAGTTGAAAAATATTATTTGGAATCATTTTTTAATTTAGAGCGAATTAAATATAATGCCAAATGGATACCAATTGGTAGTAACATTCCTCGCGTGGAATTAACAGAGCAACAAAAGCAAGATATTAGGAAAAGTTTAGGGATAAATTCCTCTGAACGTGCAGTAGGTTTTTTCGGCTACGTCAACTCTCGTAAAGGCTTTGATTTATTAGTTGAAGCTTTGGAATTATTGTCAACTGAGTTGCCAATGCGATTAATTATTATTGGACAAAGTGCAGAACAAAACATCAGTAATACTTCATTTTCGGTGGATTGGACAGGCTACCTTGAGCCTCAACAGGTAGCAAGTATTTTAGCCAGCATGGATGTGTGCGTTTTTCCTTTCCCTGATGGAGCGCGTTGGAGGTACACTAGTCTTCTGGCAGCTTTAGTTCAAGATGTACCTGTAGTTACAGCACCAGGATTACAGATGAACTTAGATGGAGTTTATGAGTATAGGGCAGGTGATTCAGTTAACCTGAGTGAGAAAATAAGCGAGGTATTAAAAACTTCTCAAAAAGTTAACCGCAAAATTCACGACT
>JBAVZX010000593.1:0-2107 GCA_049589015.1 Phormidium sp.
ATCGGGTACATTATACACTCCCCAAATTGTCGGTTTTGCTAAAGCAGTAGAATTGGCACTTTCCGAAATGGATTCGGAAGCAAAACGACTGATTAATTTACGTCAGCGGTTGTGGGCAAAAGTTTGTCAGTTGCATGGCATTGTGTTAAATGGTCATCCGATTCAAAGATTACCAGGAAACTTAAATATCAGTGTGGAAAATGTAGATGGTGCTGCACTTGCATTGGGATTACAACCAATAATTGCCGTATCTTCGGGATCGGCTTGCACTTCAACAAAAACCGCCCCTTCTCATGTTTTAACGGCATTGGGACACTCACCAGATTTAGCTTTTGCGTCAGTTCGCTTTGGAATTGGTCGGTTTAATAATGAATTAGAAATTGATCTAGCAGCTGAACATTTGTGCAATACTATCAGACCATTGCAAACGGTTTTTCGTACTATTTAACGATTGTAAAGTTGAGTGATTTTTCGTAAGCGATCGCTCAATTTTTCACTCAACAAATCGGAATCAGTAAACCGCCATCGCCAATTTCCTGCATTCACACTGGGGTCATTCATTCGGGCGCGATTATCCAAATCTAAAACATCTTGTAAAGCAATTATTGCTAAATTAGCAACGGAAGCTAGCGCCATGCGAATGAAAATCCAATTGATTTCTTTGATTTCTTGGGGTTGGGAATAACCCAAATATTCGGCAATGTATTGCTTTTCTTTCTCACTAACTTTTTCCCACCAACCAGCGATCGTATCATTATCGTGAGTTCCCGGATAAACCACACAATTAGGAATGTAATTATGGGGTAAATAAGGATTTGTTGAATCATCCCCAAAAGCAAACATTAAAATTCGCATTCCGGGGAAGTTAAAGCGATCGCGCAACTCCTCCACCTCCGGGGTAATAATCCCCAAATCTTCCGCTAAAACCGCGAGATTTCCTAAAGCTTCACCCAACTTTCTAAAAAAGTCTTCCCCAGGCGCTTTAATCCATTCCCCTTTCATTCCCGTAGTTTCCCCAGCAGGTATCCGCCAGAAAGCTTCAAAACCCCGAAAATGATCGATTCTCACAATATCTACATATTGCAAAGTCGCTTTAAATCTGTCAATCCACCAACCATAATTCGTGCTTTGTAAATGTTCCCAATTATAGACAGGATTACCCCACAATTGCCCAGTTTCGCTAAAATAATCTGGCGGAACACCAGCCATCCAAGCAGCTTCTAAAGTTTCGGGATCGAGAGCAAAATTTTCTTGACTCGCCCAAACATCGGCGCTATTATGACAAACATAAATGGAAACATCGCCAATAATTTGAATGTTTTTTGCATTAGCATATTTACGTAATGCTTGCCATTGCTCAAAAAACTTAAATTGTAAGAACTGATGATACAAAATTAAGTCTTTTAAAACTTCTTTTTGTTCTTTAATAGCTTGTGATTCTCTTCTGGCAATTGCTTTGTCCCAGTAATTCCAAGCTTGTCCATTATGCACTTCTAAAAGTGACATAAATAACACATAATCATCTAACCACCAAGCTTGTTCCTGACAAAACTTTTCCAATTCAGGATTTGGTTGGTTTTTTATAGTTAACCGAAAGTGTTCAAAAGCTAATTTCAAATACTCATATTTATGGGGAATTACTTCATCAAAATCAACCCGATTGTAAGCAGTTTCTCCACTTGTTTTTAGTGGCTTTAATTCTGCTGATTTTAGCAAACCTTCATCAACTAACTTTACCAAATTAATCATTAACGGATTGCCAGCAAAAGCACTATAATTCATCGTATAAGGCGAGTGTTCATATCCCGTTGGCCCTAACGGTAACACCTGCCAAAATTTTTGACCGCTTTTCACTAAAAAATCCACAAAATTATAAGCTGCTTGTCCTAAATCACCAATGCCAAATTCGCTAGGTAAACAAGTAGGATGTAGTAAAATACCACTGCTGCGTTGCAAAGTCATAGCCTCCAATAAGTAATAAATAGAGGCTCAAATTTATGAGCCCAAACTAAAGAGATCATTTCCCTTTAATTATTGGATAATACTAAATCTCAGCAGTCTTCAGCATAAGCCTTAAGAATGATTTTCAAATCAAAAAGTATGGGGC
>JBAVZX010000594.1:0-8170 GCA_049589015.1 Phormidium sp.
CGAGTCGCTACAAAAGTTCTCATTGCTGATGCTAAGAATTTGGATGTTGTACCATTTTGGGAGAGCCAGATAGAGGCATCACAGCACTTTGAACCCCCGTCCCTTTAGGGCTGGGGTGGTTTCAGTGAACCATACACACAAATTGAAGCATTGTGTTTTTTGCTCTGATGTGGGAATTCTTGGCACACTCTTATCTAGTCTAATCGATATTAAGTATAACACTGAAATCTTTCAATAAAAAAGACGGGCAAATTACCCATCTTGTTAATTATTTTGCCATTTAAATCGAAAGCAAAACTTAGAAATTCATTTCTGCGGCTTGGACTTTTTCGATTTGTTTCTTCTTCAAAACGAGGAAAGTTTGGGAAAGCATAATTGCCGCGAAGAAAGCCATTAACCACTTGATGCGATTAGGATCTTGCAACACAATTTCGCCATCAACTTGACCAAAACCGCCTACATTGGGGTTATTAGTCAAAAGTGCGCCTGCACTTACTGTTTCGCCTTCGGAAACGATTAATGCTGGGCCAGCAGGAATAGTTTCGACTACAGTTTGACCAGATTCAGTTTGAATGGTTACTTCGTAGCCACCATCTTCAGTTGTGGCAATCTTAGAGATTGTGCCAGCAGCAGAAGCATTGTAAACGGTATTATTGGTTTTATCGCCAGTGGGATAAACTTGTCCGCGTCCCCGATTACCGCCTACGTGAACAGCATATTTACCGAAGTGAATATTTTTGTCGCTATTAGGATCGGGAGAGAGGACTGGGAAGACAATTTCCTGATATTGATCGCCCGGTAAAGGCCCGATGATCACTACGTTTTCTTGGTCTTCGCTGTAAGGTTGATAGTATAGCCCTTCAACTTTTTCCTTCATTTCTTCAGGAATGCGGTCTTCTGGGGCAATTTTGAAGCCTTCAGGTAACATCAATACAGCGCCGACGTTTAAGCCGCCTTTGGAACCATCACTGAGCACTTGTTGTGCTGAGGTGTCGTAGGGGACTTTAACGACTGCTTCAAATACTGTGTTAGGGAGAACGGACTGAGGAACTTCGACTTCTGTGGGTTTTGCTGCGAGGTGACAGTTAGCGCAAATGATGCGTCCTGTGGGTTCGCGGGGAGTTTCGGGTGCGGTTTGTTGCGCCCAAAAGGGGTATGCAGCAGCGGATTGAGGTACGACAAGATCGGAGGTCAGAAAAAGTCCTAAAGTGGCGATCGCCACTAAGAACACTTTGGCGATCGCTTTTTGGCTATTCACCAACATCGCCGCTAAACAAGCTTTTTTCATCTGTTACAAATAGATTCCGTGACAAGCTTTTAATCAATACATTGAAGGCTTCTGTTAGTAAATTTTAGATTTTTGACTTGCTCAATAAATCGAAAATCCCAAATCTAAAATCTAAAATTTCTATGCCCACCAAGGTTCTTCACCACTGCGGAAATCGGTTTCTGTCCAAGGTGTAAAGCTAACTTTGTCATCTTCTACCTTGGCGTGAACTAATGCTAGAGACAGAGGTGCAGGGCCTCTCACTACCTTACCAGTGCTGTCATACTGGGAACCATGACAGGGACATTTAAATTTGTTTTCTGCGATATTCCAGGGAACGACGCAGCCTAAGTGGGTGCAGATGGCGTTGATGCCGTAATCTGCGATTTGCTTGTCTTCTGTCACCACAATGTAGGTAGGATCGCCTTTGAGTCCTTGGGCCAAAGAACGCTCGCGTGGATTGTGAGTATTCAGGAACTCGCTAGCGGCGATCGCATTGCCCAAAGCATCCTTAGCAATTACGCCGCCACCAGCACCACCTTTAGTCGGGGGAATAAAGTATTTAACAACTGGATACAGTGCCCCCAAAGCTGTTCCTGTAATAGTGCCGAAAGTTAAAAGATTCATAAACTGACGACGACCCATATCAGGCACGTCAGCAGATCCCGAAATTTGAGCCATAACTTATGCTGGAGTCTGTATCTTTTCGTTAACAACCCTGTAGCTCTCACCCCAAAACTTTTCAGAATTGGGATGATGAAGTGTAATTTCCCGTGAGGGCAATCTCCCAAAAATCCTTTGAGAAACTGCTTTACAACTTTCTTAGGGTATTATTGCATTTTTTGATGCCCCTCTCATAATTTGTTGACATTAACCAAAAGCCGTTTAATTTAAGTAGGACATGACCGGAGCAAACTTACGTCAACTGTTGCTGAATAAGTGGGGACGCTCTTACGATATACAATTAAGGCGGACTCAGGGCAAAATTTTTGTCCAGATTATGTGGAAGTATTTAGAGCAAGCGTCCTTCCCTTTAACAGAGGCAGAATACATGGCACGTTTAGATATGGTTGTCAGCTATCTGCTAGCCTGGAGTGCTACCTTACAAGTAAAAGATTTTATTGAACAGACACGCGATCGACCCCGTTTGGGCAAGGTAGTCAGTATTCCGATAGATTTAGGCGAACTTTCATCAGAGTGGTTGATTGAAGATATCTAAAGCTGATGGTTGGGGCTATCGGTCTAAAACAGGACATTCTGGTGAGGGAAGAGAACAGGGAACAGGGAACAGAGAACAGGGAACAGAGAACAAATATTTCTTTTACTTTGTCCCGGCTTGGGTTGTTAGCCCTAATTCTTATGTTCATTAGTAGCAAAATGCCAAAAATATGATACATAAAGTTGACGTTAAAGGGTCTTTCGCCGCGCCTGTGAAACGAAAGCAACTGTTTCCTTGGCGAGGATTGGCTTTGGGTTCGATGTTGGTTTTGCTGGGATTAGGGGCTGCTAGTACCGGAGTTAGTCTGCTTTACTATCGACTGACACATTATGTTGTGGAAACTGGCTTAATTAATGGTCGGACTAGTCAATTACGCTCTCCGATTGATGGCAATGTGAAAGCTTTTTATGCTAGGCCGGGTGTAGCGGTGCGATCGGGACAAGTATTAGCCCGCATTGGTGTTGATCCTAGCCCGCAGCAAGAGCAAATTCGCCTGCAAATGGAACGCACCCAAGAAGACCAAAAACAACAACAAAATCAGTTTGAGCAAGAACGCTTAAAAATTGAAGGTGAACTACAGACTAATGTCACCCAATTAGAATCTGCTCAACAAACTCTCGCAATACTGAGAGGTCAATTATTTGACGTAGACCGACAGTATAATTCGTTAGGTCAGGTGAATGTACAACTGGCTGAGAAAGAAGTTGCTCAAACTCAAGCTGCTTTAGAGGCAGCGAAAGCGAAAGCAACAGCGGCTGGTTTAGATTATCAACGCTTTGCACAGTTAGTCAAAGATGGGGTTGTTCCTCAGCAAAAAGTCGATCACTTACGTTTTACTTGGCAGTCAGCAACCGCTGAAGTTCAACAAGCACAAGCAAATTTGACCGCTGCGAAAGATTCTTTGCTGGCTTTCCAAAGAGGCATAACTATGAATCAAAACTCTACGAGCCTTTTGGATCAGCGGACTAAGTTAATGCAGTTAATTCAAACGCAGACGGTGTTAGTTAATACGTTAAGAACTCAAGTAGATACTGCTAGGGAACGGCTCAAGCAAACTCAAGCTTTTAAACCTAATTCTATTCTCCAACCAGTGAGTACTACTAAACGTTATTTAGCTCGTCAAGATTACGAAGTAGCGGCACCCTTTGCGGGAATAGTTTACAAAACCGATCGCGAAACTGGAGAACAAATCAACCGTACAGAACCGATTTTGACTGTCTTAGACTGCAACGAACTTTGGGTAGAAGCAATAATTCCGGCAACCGTTATCAGTAGTTTGCAAGTCGAGAAACCTGTGAGCGTACAAATAGCAGGTTATCCTGAAACTATTGCTGGGGAAATTGATTTAATTCAGCCTGTGAGTAGTCAAGATATTACTAAACAGTTACCTGCTACTCAATCGCAAGCTGTTTCACCTAGCATAGCTCCTGATTTGGTGGGACAAGCTTTGGCAAGGGTAACAGTAAGAATTCCACCGCCGTCGCAATTTACCAAATCTAATCAGTTTTGTGGTGTGGGGCAGTTAACTCGTTTGACTTTCCCGAAAAAGCCAATGAATTTAGTGAACTGGAAAAATTAATTGAAGATCAGATTGGTTCAAATAATTGTTTTAACCTGTACGGGCAGGTTTTGGGGAATTTTTGCTGGTGAGATGGAAGCATTATCTGCTAAAATTGCCCCTACAAAAATGACAAGATTACGTTCAGAAACCAGGTTGAGAGCGTAGGTCATATAATACTTAAATTTGAGTCAATAATTAGAATCATCTATGCAAGTTGAATGGCAAACTGTCAAAACCTACGAAGACATTCTTTATCACAAAACGGACGGAATAGCTAAAATTACGATTAATCGTCCTCATAAACGTAATGCTTTCCGGCCAAAAACTGTTTTTGAACTTTACGATGCTTTTTGTGATGCCCGTGAGGATAGAAATATTGGTGTAGTACTTTTTACGGGTGCGGGGCCGCATACTGATGGGAAATATGCGTTTTGTGCAGGGGGCGATCAAAGTGTGCGGGGAACTGCGGGATATGTTGATGATGATGGTGTGCCTCGGTTGAATGTGTTAGATTTGCAACGTTTAATTCGATCGATGCCGAAGGTTGTGATTGCTTTGGTGGCGGGATATGCGATCGGTGGTGGTCATGTTTTACACTTGATTTGCGATTTAACAATTGCTGCCGATAATGCAATTTTTGGTCAAACGGGGCCGAAAGTTGGTAGCTTTGATGGCGGTTTTGGTGCGAGTTATTTAGCGAGAATTGTGGGGCAGAAAAAAGCGAGAGAAATTTGGTTTTTGTGTCGGCAATATGATGCTAATCAAGCATTAGAAATGGGGTTAGTTAATTGTGTAGTTCCGGTGGCAGAGTTGGAAGTGGAAGGGATTAAATGGGCGCAGGAGATATTGGAAAAAAGCCCGATCGCAATTCGTTGTTTAAAAGCTGCTTTTAATGCCGATTGTGACGGACAAGCAGGGTTACAAGAACTAGCAGGAAATGCCACTCTACTTTATTATATGACCCAAGAAGGAGCAGAAGGAAAACAGGCATTTTTGGAAAAACGTAAACCAGATTTTCGCCAATATCCCTGGCTACCTTAAAGGAATTAGCTGTAGAGACGTTGTAAAGATTGTAGAGACGTTGCATACAACGTCTCTACAATCTTTAATTAATCAGAGTTGTAATGACAACGACTAATCGTGTTAAGCTATATAAAAAACTCCCAATGGTACAGGGAAGTTAGTGGTGTAGAGAGAATCCTGCTTTAACTAGGCAGCAAAAAATCGGAACCAAAAATCCATATCCAAAATCAATTTTTCCTATTAAAGTTTTAGAAATGATATCCACGTTACCCAATTCCCCGAATGTAGACTTGTCTCGAATTCGCCTAGAAATTCGGCAATTACAACCTCAGCTTGTTGTATGGCGTAGAAGTATACATGAACGTCCTGAACTTGCCTTTAAGGAAAAGTTGACTTCAGAATTTATCTCAAAAAAGTTAACAGAATGGGGAATTGAGCATCAAGCTGGGATTGCAGAAACAGGTATTGTTGCGATTATTAAAGGGAAAAAAGTTAGTTCAGAAATATCTGGAAAAGAGAAAGTTTTAGCGATTCGGGCGGATATGGATGCTTTGCCAATTAAAGAAGAGAATGAGGTGAGTTATCGATCGCAACATGAAGGCATTATGCACGCTTGCGGACATGATGGACACACGGCAATTGCATTAGGAACTGCTTATTATCTTCACCAACATCGACAAAATTTTCCCGGAACAGTAAAAATTATTTTTCAACCCGCAGAAGAAGGCCCTGGTGGTGCAAAACCGATGATCGAAGCGGGAGTATTAAAGAATCCCGATGTTGATGCGATCGTTGGTTTACATTTATGGAACGTGCTACCAATGGGGACAGTAGGTGTGCGTAGTGGCCCATTAATGGCAGCTACCGAAGCATTTACCTGCACAATTTTTGGCAAAGGTGGACATGGGGCAATGCCTCATCAAACAGTAGATTCAATATTAGTTGCAGCCCAAATAGTTAATAACTTACAAACTATTGTATCCCGCAATGTTGATCCCATTGATTCAGCAGTTGTAACAGTGGGAAAATTCCATGCTGGTAGTGCCTTTAATGTAATTGCAGACAAAGCGGAAATAGGGGGAACAGTGAGGTATTTTAACCCTGCTGTAGGTAAAATGATTCCCGAAAAACTTGAACAAATGATTGCTGGAATTTGCCAAGGTTACGGTGCAGAATATAACTTAGATTACCGCCGACAATATCCAGCAACAATTAATGATGCAGCAATTGCCGAATTAGTTAGGTCGGTAGCAGTAAATGTGGTAGAAACTCCTGTGGGAATAGTCCCAGAATGTCAAACAATGGGTGCAGAAGATATGTCTTTCTTCTTGCAAGAAGTTCAAGGTTGTTATTTCTTTTTAGGTTCAGCTAATCCGAGTTTAAATTTAGCTTTTCCGCATCATCATCCACGATTTGATTTTGATGAAACTGTCTTAGGAATGGGTGTAGAAATCTTTGTACGTTGTGTGGAAAAGTACTTTAATCTAAATTAATATCTTCTCTCTTCTTCCTTTGCGTCCTTCGCGTCTTCGCGGTGCAAAAAATCTTTTTTTATGAACCGCGAAGACGCGAAGAGCGCGAAGAAGGAAGAAGGAAGAAGAAGAAAAAGGGATAGGTGTGAATATTTTTAGGAGAACCATTTGAGGGAAAAGGGGTAGGTTGCACGATCGCTCTCTTGCGCTATATTTTCTAAGGGTAATTTAATAGTAAAGGTGCTACCTTTGTTTGATTCGCTTTGTACTTGGATAGTACCTTTGTGGGATTGAGTGATTGCTTTGGCGATCGCTAATCCTAATCCCGATCCGCCTGTGTGACGAGAGCGATCGCTATTGATGCGGTAGAAGCGATCGAAAATTCGCTTTTGTTCAGCAGATGAAATACCAATACCTGTATCTTGAATCTGAATTAAAGCTTGATTGTCAATACTATCTAATATAACTGTTACTTTGCCCTCAGCCGGAGTGTATTGAATAGCATTAATAATTAAGTTAGAAACTAAGCGATAAAGTTGTTCTTCATTACCCATTACATTGAGTGGATTATTGACTCGAATATCAGCAGTTAAATTCACTGATTTCGAGATTGCCAATGCGGTAAATTCTTCGACTAAATCGTTAACAATATCATTTAAACAACAAAGTTGAAATCGCCTTGGTGTAGCTTGTTGTTCTAAACGAGCTAACAGTAATAAATCAGCGACTAACTGAATCAGTCGTCGATTTTGCCGAGCGATCGTTTCGAGGATATCTTGTAATTCTGTTTCATCTAAATCAGGTATTGAATGTGCGGATTCTATTGTTGCTTGTGTTGCTGCTAAAGGTGTTCGCAACTCATGGGCAGCATCGGCTGTAAATTGTTGAATTTGCTGGTATGATTGGTAAATTGGTTGCATTGCTAACCCGGCTAACCACCAACTAGAAACCGCTACTAAAATCAGGGTAGTTGGTAATCCCAACTTCATGATCAATTTGACATTATTCAGATAATCATTGAAATCTTTCAGACTTCTCCCGACTTGAAAGTAACCCCAATCCCGATGATCGCGAGTATGTAAAGTTATAGAAATTTGGTGATAAAAGTTGCCTTTGCTATCTTGAAGAGTTTGCCAATTTTCCTTATTTAATACTAACGGTAAACCTTCTGGATGATGACCAGCGATCGCAATCAATTTTCCTGAATTATCAAAGAAACGGATATAATAATTACCTTGATTAATGGCGCTGAGAATGTGACGAGAAGAACTGGCTTTATTTGTCATGCAGCTAGATCCTGCTAAACAAAGATTAGGTAAAAGTTCCTCAATAATTGGTTCCAAACGTCCGGGTTGATTTAACTTTAATTCAATGCTGTCATGGAGTGTTCCGGCTACAGATTCTAATTCACGGTTAATAGCAACTTGATGAGCATGAGCGATCGCTTCATACACACCAAATCCCGACAAACTTAAAATTATTCCCATCACTCCAGCATAAGATAAAGCTAAGCGAGTACGAGTTCGATTAAATAGTTTATTTTGATTCATAATTAGCTCAAGTTCCTAGT
Source organism: Phormidium sp. (assembly GCA_049589015.1). GTDB lineage: Bacteria > Cyanobacteriota > Cyanobacteriia > Cyanobacteriales > Aerosakkonemataceae > Floridanema. Next base: position 8,113 of record JBAVZX010000594.1, read on the forward strand.
TTTAGATCCCCCTAAATCCCCCTTAATAAGGGGGACTTTGAATCCGGTTCCCCCCTTA
>JBAVZX010000595.1:0-3243 GCA_049589015.1 Phormidium sp.
AGATAAATCAAATGGAAAAACAATGTCTGATGAGGAAATAAATACTAAATATGAATCTGGACATAGCCGAATTTTAATGGAATTTAATCGGGAAAAGCTGCCCCTTTTTGTGGATGCGCTGAAAAAACCAGATTATATGGATTTACGTCCTTTTTTTCAACGTCGTGATCGATGGAAAACTGAAAAACAATCTCTTTTAATTGAATCATTTATTATTAATTTGCCAGTACCACCAGTAATTTTGTATGAAAAAAAATATAATTCTTATGAAGTTATAGATGGTCAACAAAGGATTAGCGCTATTAGGGATTTCTATGAAGATAAACTAGTTTTAACTGGATTAGAACTTTGGCCAGAATTAAACGGTCGAAAATATAGTAATTTGCCAACAGAAATTAAAGCAGGAATAGATCGTCGTACTTTGTCCTCTATAGTGGTTATTACAGAATCAGCTAAAACGCCTGAAGACGCAATGTATTTAAAGAGACTTACCTTTGAGCGTCTCAACACAGGTGGAGTTGATTTGACTAACCAAGAAATTCGTAACTGTTTATATCATAGTCAATTTAATGATAGTCTGATTGAGTTAGCTGATAATCCTATTTTTAAAAATGCTTGGGGTATTCCTAACTCTAATGAGCGTGTAAATAATGAACTTTATAAAAAAATGGAAGATGTTGAATTAATTTTACGTTTTTTTGCTCTGCGTCATTACGAAAACTTTAAAGGTAATTTAGAAAAATTTATGAATTTCTACATGATTAAAAGTTTAAATTTTTCTCAAGAAGATATCGATTTTTTAAAGCATATTTTTAAGGACACTATAAAAATTGCTTTTAATATTTATGGAGAACATTTATTTAAACCTTATATACTTGATAATAAGTCTAACAATTGGAATTGGGCTGAACAAGCATATAAAGCATATTATGATGCTGTTATGGTTGCCTTCAGTAAAAATTTAGGTCATGCAAAAATTTTACAAGCAAGGAAAAATCAAGTAATTGAGGCTACTCAACAATTACTGAAAGCAGATAAATCAGGCTTATTTATAGGTAAAGGGAAAAATACAAAAAGTGATATACAAAAACGATTAAATTCATTTGAGCAAATGTTATCACAGGTAATTAGGTCAAATTAAATATATATGTTGATTGAAACAATTGAAATTTCACTACGACAGGTTAGGCAAAAAACTCAAGCTATTCGTTTTATTTTGAACCAAAATAGATCTCTTAGGAATATTCTGTTTACCAACGATGAAGAGGTTAGACAAAAAGCCTCAGAATTAAAACTAAATTTATCAGAAAATTCAATTTCCATAGCAGAATGGGAGATTTATGAACATAGTGCAGTTGTTACTCAACTTTATTCAACTTATGAAAACTTTGTTAAAAAACTAATTAGTAAGTGGCTAGAGGCTTTACCACTATTAGTTACTAAATACGATCACCTAGACGAAGTAATACGTAAGAATCATAAGAATGGCGTATGTGAGTTAATTCCAAAATTAGAAGATGATAGATATAAGCATTTAAAGTTAGAGCAAATTGTTCAAGGCTTGTTTTATGGAATTATCAAAAACAGTAAATATGAATTAATACCAGAGTGTTTTTTAATAAAGTTTCAAAATAATTTACGACAGAGTGAATTGCAAAGTTTATTGAGTGCTGTTGGTCTTAATGATAATTCTAATTTTGGCTGGAAGTGGCTTGAAAATCACCAAAACATTAAAGAATATATTGATATTACATTGAGTCTAGGTGGCTCAAATCAGCTTAAAAATGAATTAGATCAATTTATTGAAAATCGCAATATAATTGCTCATAGCTTAGTTAAAGAAAATGAGTTTTTAGGTTATAACTCCTTATTAAACTTATGTTCTTTTGTTGAGGCAATATGTGAGGCATTAGCAGATTTATTGATATATCATTTTCTCTTAAAAAAAACTAAGATAAACCAAGCAAAGGAAATTGGTAAAATTCAAAATTTTCTCTCAAATAAACAAGTTATAAAAGCAACTGTTAATAGTGTTACTTTATCCATAGGCGACAAAATTTTTATTGTTAACCCAAATTCATCTTATTGCAAAGCAGCAATAATTCAAGAGTTAAGAAACAAAAACGATCAATCAAAACAAACTCTTAGAATAAGAAATCCACAAGATATATCTTTAAAAATTAATATGACAAATGCTATAAAATCCCCTAAAAAGAACCAATTAATTTATATATTAAATTTAACCTAAGTAAGTGCAATAGCAAATTATAAAATTGCTATTTGGATGTTGTGATGTATTGTACTTTCATTTTCTGCAAAGTGCGATCATCCTCTGTGTAAAAAGAAATAAAAAAATATGAGGGTTGTACTTTTAGCGATCGCCTAGAACTATGGCGCTTTTGATCGATCGCAGTGAGTAAGTTGGTGCTAACGTAGCATAGAGATGCGATTTTATGAGCTATTATAAATAGATACATTTTGTATATACATATTCATGCTGTTTGAATGGGATGAAGACAAAAACGCCCAAAATCTGAGGAAACATGGCATTAGCTTTGAAGAAGCGCAAGAAATATTTGACGGAATTGTTTTTACCGCCATTGATGAGCGTTTCGACTACGGAGAAATCCGAGAAATTAGTATCGGTGCAATACAGGGTGTGGTTATCGTCACTGTAGTGCATACTGAAAGAAATGGAGCAATCCGCATTATCTCTGCCAGAAAAGCCACTCGACAAGAAAGAAAAACCTACTATGACTATCTCGCAGAAACGACTTGAAGAATTAAAAAATATCCCCGAAGAAGCCATTGATACATCTGATATTCCTGAGTTAGATGCTAATTTTTGGTCAAAGGCAAAGCTGGTGAAACCGATTACCAAAACAGCCATTTCTATCAGGGTTGATAGTGATGTTTTAGATTGGTTTAAAAGCCAAGGAAAGGGTTATCAATCTTTGATGAATGCTGTTCTTCGCTCTTATGTTGAACATCAGAAGGATTAAGTAGATGCTAAAAAAATATGAGGGTTGTACTTTTAGCAATAGTGTAGAACTGTTGCGTGAGGATCGATCGCAGTGACTAAGTTGATGCTAACGTAGCATAGAGATGCGATCGCTCTTAATGATGAGGATCTAACCCATGTCAACATCACAACATCCCATAGTTAAAAAAGGTTTTTCTCGAACTAAAAAAAAGACAAAAACTTAACTTTTTTGGCTCGAAATTCCTAATTTAATCAAGTTT
>JBAVZX010000596.1:0-1688 GCA_049589015.1 Phormidium sp.
TCTGCACTTTCAGCAAGTTTTAGGGCTTCACTGGTGTCTGTTAAACCAAGGTTGTTATTCTCATGGTCAATCAGAAGAACCTGAGCGGATTTGATTTGCCGATTAATCAGTTGTTTTGTAGCTATAATAATTTCCTCTGAAACTTGGGTATGATTTGCCTAACAATACTAGGGTAACATCATTTTTGCTGTAATGTATTAAATTTATGCACAAAAATTCCTTTGAATAAATTCCAATTCCTCTTGCAATGCTGAAGTATGTATCCAGCCAACATATCCGCCAAACTGACAAACTTCGTGGCGATCAAAAACATAAACGTGATGAACATTTAGCTTATTTACAAACAATCTAATTGTACCACTATCGTCTTTAAGAGTTGAATAAATGGTAGCTAATACAGGATTGCCATTTGTTTCACAATTACCAGTTTGGTTAAGCTTGTAATATCTCAATAGCTGTTTGTGCAGCTTGGCGAACATCGGGATGAGGATCTTTTACTAAAGGATTTAAGTAATCAATAGCTTCTGTTATCTCCAATTCTCCAAGTTCATCAGCAGCATTTTCGCGCACTATAAAATCGGGATCTTTTAATGCTTCTACAAGCAAATTAAAAGCAATTTCTGGATACCAACGCCGCAGAAAACGCAGCACACTCGCCCTTACATAAGGCGAAGAATGTTCGCATAAAGCTAATATATAATCTAAAGTATCTTTTGCTCCTAATCTACTTAAAGCGTCAACAGCTTCCATCACAACTATCGAGCGATGATCTTGAAGATAGGAGAGTAGCAAAGTTTTTAAATCTCCATCTTTTTGTTGAGAGTTACTTAAAGCAAATAAAATACCTTGCAACTGTGAAGTATTTGCCGTTTTGATGGCATTTTTCAGAAAATCTATGCCTTCTTCGCCTTTTTCCTGAATTAATTGCCCTATCTCTTGATAATAAACAGTAGCATATTCTTCTCCTTCCGGTGGAGAAGCGTAGAAGCGTTGCTTTAAGTCTTCGACATTAAGTTGATCGAATTCTGTATAAAAGCTCATACCTTATAATATCATTCTTCATAGCGATCTAATTTCATCAAGCGTTAACTCACGAAATTCTCCAGGAAACTCTTCATGCAGACGCGCCGGAAGGTTAGTAATCTTAATTACTCCCCTATCTCGTAAAAGGTTGAGTTCTGCGATTTTTTGGGATGATAGTCGCAACTCAAATTTATTCGCTAAACGTTCATACTGGGTCAGAATCTTAATAGCTGTTTTAGCTTTTTTCTGCTGTGGTGTCATTTGTTCCTTTGGGTAATTTATCTTATTACCCAGACTGGAAATTGACTTCGTAAGTAGTGATACTTCGCAACAACTCCAAGATAACCACAGCTTTTTCCAACTATATGCTGAAGCTGGTATTCTAGCCACCATATCAACGTACCATTCTCGGTGTTTGAGAATGATATGCGAATTGAACTAATAGTTACTTATAGGTAACTGTTAGTATGATATGGAGTTGAGCAGTAACTCTACCTAACTAAATTTCTCAGTCTAGGCAAGTTTTGCTGTATACCACGACTTCAGCACTTCCACAATTTGGCCTCACTTCCTCTCTTCAGCCTGTAATCTTTATGATGTGTGCTTCTTCGTTGTCCTATGCTGTGCGAAGAGAGGCGTGAAGCTATTATAGCGCACTTGTGACG
>JBAVZX010000597.1:0-3950 GCA_049589015.1 Phormidium sp.
TACCGCGCCATTTGTCATCTATCTCAGGTTGTCCTTCTGCTGGTTGGTAATCAGGTGAAATATAAATTCCCGGTTCTACAGTTAAAATTTGTCCCGGTTGTAGAGTTTGCCAAACCTCTTCACCAAGTTTATAAACAGGTGAATCATGCACATCTAAACCTAACCAATGTCCAGTTTTGTGCATATAAAATGCTTTATATTTTTCTTCTTTAATTATCTCTTCAATGTCACCTGTTAACAATCCCAACTCAACCAAACCTTCCGTCAAAATTCGCACTGCGCTATCATGTCCTAAATTCCAAGCATTTCCCGGTTTTACTTGGTCAATTGCCGCTAACTGTGCAGTCAAAACTAAATCGTAAATCGTCTTTTGTTCCGTTGTAAATTTGCCATTTACCGGAAAAGTGCGAGTAATATCGCCGTTATAATATTGATAGCAACAACCTGCATCAATTAACAGCAAATCGTTTTCTTGTAATTGCCGATCGTTCTCAATGTAATGTAAAATGCAAGCATTTGCACCAGAAGCAACGATCGAAGGATAAGCAGGTCCCATACCTCCTCGCAAGCGAAAAATATATTCCATTTCTGCTTGAATTTCGTACTCGTAACGTCCAGGTTTAGCAAATTCTCTCGCGTGATTATGTGCTTCCACAGAAATAGCGATCGCCTTTCTCATTAACTCCAATTCCGCCGCACTTTTAACTAATCGCATCGGATGAAGTATAAAATTAGAATCTTCAATAGCGATCGGACCCGTTCCCCGTTTTGGATAAGTCGCAATTAACCTTTGCCAATGAGAAAGCACCTTTTCATTAAAATTGCGATCGCGTCCCAAATGATAATAAATTCTCTCAGCTTTCTCTAAATATTGTGGTAACTTTTCATCCAATTCTGCGATCGGATAAGCCTCATCAGCACCATACTTTTCCTTCGCCGCATCCACCCCTACCCGATATCCCGTCCAAACTTCCTTTTCCTTATCCTTCGGTTGCACAAACAAAATAAATCGATGTTCCGCATGATGAGGTGCTAAAACTGCTACCGCATTCTCCTCATGAAACCCCGTCAAATAGTAAAAATCGCTATCTTGTCGATAAGCATACTCTACATCATTGTGCATCACCGCCACAGGCGCACTGCGAAAAATAGCAACACCATTGCCAATTTTCGCCATTAACTCTTCCCGACGCTTTTGGTACTCTGTTTGCATAACTACTAACTATCTAAAAACCATTATAATATTCTAACTTTAGCCGTAGAGTGCATCAAATCAGTTAATTTTGCAGGTAATTAGTAAATTGATTGTTCTGACTCACCCTACTACTTTAGTTTTTCCAGAATTTCCCCGAATTTTACCAACTCAACCCTGAATAAAAAAGTTTGTAGTAGCGACTTCAGTCGTCCCCCAATACTGCTCGGTTAAGCATTTTTTGCCTTTGTAGGGGCGAAGCATTTGGGCGACAATTTAGTACTCAAACCCAAGATTTTCTGTCCGAATGCTTCGCCCCTACCGTAAATCCCTTAACTACTACTTCTTGGCTCAACAGGCACAGAACCAAACTGATAACTTAAAATCTTAACTGTAGAACCACTAGACGGCAAATCAGCAGCACTAATAGTAACAGAATCGCTATTAATATTGCGGATAGGCATACCACTACCATCAGTCAACTTCAAAAACTCCTCCACACCCACAATATCGCAACTCTTATCATCAGCAGCCTGAGTCCGGTAATGAGTAGGAATCACCAACTTTGGATTCAAAGATTTAATCGCATCCATAGCTTGATTTGGATTATAAGCCTTCGGACCACCACCCACAGGAACCAGCAACAAATCTGGTTTTCCCATCAAAATTTTTTGCTCAAGTTCAATTGGTGCCGCCGCCCCACCTAAATGCAAAATATTAATTCCACCTTGAGTCCAACGCCAAGCCACATTCGTCCCAAACCTGCGTCCACCAACCGTATCATGATAAGTGCGAATCCCTTGATACTGATTACCATTAAACTGATAAACACCCGGTTCATAAAGTACTTTAGGATTACCAGGCAAACCTTCCACCGCACCTTCATCAAACAATTGACTACTAATTAAAACCAAATCTGCCTGTACCTTTGGCAAACGATAACCAGCAGTGCAACCAACTGCGCGAAAAGGATTCACTAACACCCGCTGATTACCACTAGTAAATAAAAAGCAAGTGTGTCCCAACCATCGAATTGATAGCGAACTTCCCGTTTGGGCTTGTGTTGCTTGCCATCCTGAAGCCCAAGCAGTACCAAAAGCGGTGAGCAAACTTGCCCCCGTATAACGCAGCAACTTTCGCCGTTTCATGATTCCCTACTTTTTACACAACCATAGAGATTCTACCTTTGAAAGGCAGAAGAAAGGCACAAGGCAGAAGGCACAAGGAAAAAGGGTAAAGGTAAACTGAGATTTTGCACCAAGAGGCAGAGCCTCCATTCTTCGTTCCCAGGTTCAACCTGGGAACGAGGATAAAACTCAAAACTTAAAACTTTCTCCTCTGCCCCCCTGCCCCTAAAGGGACTTCAGGAAGTTTCGCAGCAGTTGTTTTCCAGAAATGGTGAGAATGCTTTCTGGGTGAAATTGGACTCCTTGAATATGGGGATAATCACGGTGGCGGACACCCATAATTGTGCCATCTTCTACCCAAGCGGTAATTTCCAGAACTTCTGGGCAAGTTTCTTTGTCAATAACTAAACTGTGATATCGAGTAGCAATCATCGGAGTTTCCACATCTTGAAAAACTCCCACACCCTTGTGATAAACCGGAGAAGTCTTACCGTGCATCAATTCTGGCGCAGAAACGATTTTACCGCCAAACACCAAACCCATTGCTTGATGTCCCAAACAAACACCGAAAATTGGTAAACTTGCACCCAAATCCCGAATCAAATCAGGAGAAATTCCCGCATCTTCCGGTCTTCCTGGACCAGGAGAAATCACCACACCATTTGGTTTGAGTTCGCGAATTTGCTCTAAAGTAATTTGGTCATTGCGGTAAACCTGAATATCAGTAGCTACAGGGAACTCAGAAGCCAACTCTCCCAAATACTGCACCAGATTGTAAGTAAAGCTATCGTAATTATCAATTACTAAAATCAAGTTTTTATACTCCTTTAGTCAACCAATTGCATATTTCCGATTTCCGATTTTAGATTGACCCAATAGCTAAAGCTAGGGGTCGAGAAAACAGAGACAATTTTTAATTTTTCTACCTAAAACCGCTAATTAAAAATCGAAAATAGATGTGATTGCACCATTAGCGCAAACAGAGGAGGCAATAACAACGAACCTGCCACTAAAATAGATGCCATCGCAGAAACTAGCACCGCACCCGCAGCGCAATCTTTAGCAATCTTAGCTAGTTCATGGTAAGTTTGCTTCACAGTTAAGTCAACTACCGACTCAATAGCCGTGTTGATTAACTCCATTGCTAGAACTAGTCCGATCGTAATTCCAATCAGCGACATTTCCACTGGACTGAGATGGAGAAAGATGCCCAGTGAAAGTGCGAGAATTCCGATCGCAACATGAATGCGAAAATTACGTTGAGTCCCAAAACCATATCTCAGTCCGGCCCAAGCATACTTAAAACTTACCAGTAAATTAGAAGCAACCTGCCAAGCAAGTTCACGCTTTGACTGTCCTACCTGTTCCGTTGGGTTATTTGTTGATGGAGAAGCATCCCCAGACACAGAAGCGGAAGTAGTAGCTACGATATGGCGATTTGAGGAGTTAGAATTTTTTGATGGCATCAGCTGTTGATTCAGTTTCATGTCTAGCACACAGGGAAAAGAATAAATTAAAATCAACCCGTTCTACTACCTGCACAAATAATAAGAGATACTTATTTTGTCTCAATAGCAAGGCCAATAGTTTCCAACAAGCTAGTTTGTTGATGCAGCATCCGCCTCAAACTC
>JBAVZX010000598.1:0-2760 GCA_049589015.1 Phormidium sp.
GTTTGACCACGCGGGTAGTCCGGTGAAACTAATTACTGCACTTACTAATAATGCTCCAGAATAGCGTACCCAGACGGAAGAAAGAGTTTTATTCATGATTTTTACCTCTCAGGTTCGAGGATTTTACTTCATGTTAATCAAATTAATTAATGGGGTCAATCATTAATTTGTTGCATTAAGTTTTTGGCATTTGTGCTAATTGCTTGCCAATCTGCTTTGCTGATTAAAGTTTGGGGAAATAAATCGCCTGCAAGTCCGACAGCGATCGCACCCGCTTGCAAAAATTCTTTGGCATTTTTTAAGGTTATACCACCAGTCGGAATTAAGGGAATATTTCCTAATGGCCCTTGTAAACTGCGAATATAGTTTGCTCCGCCTACGGCTTGAATGGGAAATACTTTGACACAATTAGCTCCCGCTTGCCAAGCGGTAACAATTTCGGTTGGCGAGAGTGCGCCTGGGATGATGGGAATATTCGCTTTAACTGCTGTTTCAATTAAAGTTAAATCAATGTGGGGAGTGAAAAGAAATTCTGCGCCAGAAGCGATCGCCATTTCCAGTTGTTCTAAATTTAACAAGGTTCCACTACCGATTTGACAATCTGGTAATTCTGAGCGCAAGTAGTTAATAGTTTTTTCTGGGCGATCGCTATTCCAAGTAATCTCAATCAGTTTCATTCCTCCCGCTGCTACAGCTTGCGCCATTTGACAACCCTCCTGCCAATTTTGGGCGCGAATTACGGCGATCGCCCTTTCCTTCTGTAACACTTGTAACCACGATTGACTAGACATTTCCATTCATTTACTTTGGGCAAATTTTTTGTAAGCTAATATTGGCTGATTGTTTTCCTAAAATCAACACTTTTTCGTCAGGATTTATTTATAAAAATTAATTTTATTTAATTTGATAATCATCAACTTAAATTTTAAATCTTAGCATTTTATGAACGAAAATAAAATAAAGTTTTATTAGCTGATTAAATCAATTCCAAGTAACTGTTTACCCCCAATGACAGAGTTCTAAACAAAGGGAATAATTCGCTAGAAAGAGGTATTCAAAGGATTTATTTTCTAACATTCTCTTGTAGACAAGTCGAGGAAGTAAAGTTATGGCCTTAGCTAAGATAGAAAATTTTTACCCCAATTACCGTGACGAACTATTTGATGGCGAAGATGTCAAGGGATTGGATGTTTATGCGGATGGTAGTGACGAAAAAATTGGGACAATCAAAGATGTTCTAGTTGACGATCAGAGCGGTCGCTTCCGTTACTTTGTTGTTGATACAGGCTTTTGGGTATTTGGAAAAAAAGTATTACTACCTGTTGGTCGATCGCGCATTGATGCTAACGCAGAACGCATTTATGCAGTCGGACTGACTAAAGAACAAGTAGAACAATTACCCGAATTTGATGAGCTAGAAAAAGTCGATTACGATTACGAAGATCAAGTAAGAGGAGTTTATCATCCTCAAACTACTCCGCAACCAGCTGTTACTCCACAGCCAACAGTTGCAGCTAATCAGCGCAATACCTACGACTATGAACAACAGCCAAGTTTGTATGGTATCAACGAAAATGATCATCAAAAATTGAGATTGTACGAAGAACGTCTAGTTGCGAACAAAATGCGCCACAAAACAGGCGAAGTAGCAATTGGTAAGCACATTGAAACTGAAACCGCCAGAGTTTCTGTTCCTGTGGAAAAAGAAAGAGTGATCATTGAAAGATCTACTCCCACAGATGCCGGAACTGTATCTAGCAGTAACAAAATTGATTTTAAAGAAGGCGAAATGGCACGTATGGAAATTTACGAAGAAGTGCCAGAAATTCGCAAAGAAGCCTTCGTGCGGGAAGAAGTTACTGTGAGAAAAGAAGTTGATCGGCAAAATGTAAGTGCAGAAGAAACCCTGCGGCGTGAAGAGTTGGATGTGAATAATGAGGGTAATTTGAAAGAAGAAACAACTCGTCGCCAACCATAAATTTTACTGCATACTGCGGTGCTAAAAGCCAACACAGCTTACGCTACATTTCCACCGAAAAAATGTGCAAGCGTAAGCTGTGCTATTACTAATTAGGCAACTAAAAAATTCAGCAACCACTCAATAATTCAGTGTAAAATCTAATCACTTCCATCTCTGGGAAGAGGTAAATAAATAACTAAATTTATTAAATTTATAGAGTATCAAATAAAACCAATAAAGGAAATTAAAAATATGGCACTGATAAAACTCGCAGATTTTGATCCTAACTATACCCAAACCTTTGAAGGTGATGATGTGAAAGGTTTTGGAGTGTATACTGAAGCTGAAGAAAAAATTGGCTCCGTCAGCGATGTTTTAGTTGATGAAGAAGGACGTTTTCGCTATCTGGTACTTGATTTAGGATTTTGGATTTTTGGTAAAAAAGTTTTATTACCAGTTGGTCTTTCCCGCATCGATTATAATGCCGATCGGGTGTATGCCATCAATATGAGCCGAAAACAAGCAGAGGATTTACCAGAATTTAACGAGCACACTGTCGCAGATTACGATTATGAAGAAAGAGTGCGAAATGTCTATCGCAGTTCTTACAATACTCCTGTAGATGCAGATTATCCAGTTTCTACTCCAGAAGCAATGGGTACTACAGGATATTCTAACTTTGATCGCAACAATTACACCTACGATCATGAACCAACATTCTTCGGAATGAACGATCACGATCATCAAACATTTAGACTCTACGAAGAACGATTAATTGCTAACAAAACTCGCCGCAAAGC
>JBAVZX010000599.1:0-5680 GCA_049589015.1 Phormidium sp.
GCGTACCTGTGTGTACGCCCTGAGCTTTTTTTACGATTGTAAATATAGAGAAAAATTTTCAAATATTCATAATTGTTAAACATAAATATAAAGCAAAACCTGATTTTTGTGACAGTGTGTTAAATAGGGGTTAACCTCAGATGAAATACGAGGTAACTTCACAAATAGGTGATTTATTTAAGGACAACTCAGCAAAAAAGTAATTTTAGATTTTCTTTGGATTTTAGTTAAATCTAAAACCTAAAACTCAACAGAACAATTGCAAACATTAGTAGACACGACTGCTAGAGGGATCAAAGTAAAAAGGCGGTCGTAAAGGAGGATTTATGAGCGAAAAAGTTGTTTCTAACTGCCGGAATGTGGCGATCGTTGGCCCTTATTTAAGTGGTAAAACTAGCTTGCTAGAAAGTTTATTATTCGTGACAGGTGCGATTTCGCGCAAAGGCAGTATCAAAGATAAAAATACAGTGGGAGATAGTTCTGCTGAAGCACGCGATCGCCAAATGAGCGTCGAAGTATCAGTAGCAAATACCGAATACGAAGACTTAAAGTTTACATTTTTAGATTGTCCAGGCTCCGTAGAATTTGCCCAAGAAACTTATAATGCTTTGATTGGTGTAGACGCAGCAGTGGTAGTTTGTGAACCAGTGTGCGATCGCGTCCTCACCCTCGCCCCCCTCTTCAAATTCCTCGATGATTGGGAAATTCCCCACCTAGTATTCATCAACAAAATGGATCGGGCGAACAACAACTTCATGGACGTATTGCACGCCCTGAAAACCGTTTCCAGTCGTCCCTTAGTTCCCCATCAATATCCCATTGGCCAAGGAGAAGACCTGATCGGCTTCATTGACCTAGTAACAGAACAAGCTTATCACTACCATTCCGGTGCCGCAGCTGACCCCGTACCCTTCCCCGCAGAACTCAAAGACCAAGAGCACGCTGCAAGGGAAGAAATGTTAGAAGAATTAGCTAACTTTGACGATCATCTACTCGAAGAACTCCTCGAAGAAATTGAACCACCCCAAGAAGAGATCGTCGCCGACCTAAAAATGGAACTAGGCGCAGACTTAATTGTGCCAGTATTCTTAGGAGTTGCCGAAAAAGACTTTGGCGTGCGACCCTTACTAGAAGCTTTGTTGCGGGAAGCCCCAGAACCAGACACTATTAAAGAACGGCGCAGTATTTCCCTCAAAGGCGAAGCACCCCTAGCCCAAGTATTGAAAACTTACTTCACTCCTCAAGGTGGCAAACTTTCCTTAGTCAGAGTTTGGCAAGGTGTTCTAACTGACGGTGCAAACCTCAACGGCGTGCGTGCAGGTGGTTTATATCGTCTCACAGGTCAACAACAAACGGGAGTACAAGAAGCAAAAGCTGGCGAAATTGTGGCTATTGGTAGGTTAGAGGGCATAAAAACAGGCGATACCCTCTCAACTAACAGCGGACAACCGGAGTCAGAGTTACCCAAAGCGGAACAATTGACTCCGGTTTATGCTTTAGCGGTAAGTGCGGAAAAACGCAATGATGAAGTCAAAATTAGCACTGCTTTTGCCAAATTAACCGAAGAAGACCCCTCTTTAGCGTGGGAACAACATGGCGACACCCGCGAAGTCATACTCTGGGGACAAGGAGATATTCACCTACAAATAGCTTTAGACCGTCTGCGTCGCAAGTATAATTTGCCAATGGTGACACATTTACCGCAAGTTCCCTACAAAGAAACCATTCGCAAACCTGCCTCTTCCGTACATGGACGCTACAAACACCAAAGCGGCGGACATGGACAATTTGGCGATGTTTACTTGGATATTAAACCCTTAAATCGTGGTGAAGGTTTCAACTTCAGCGAAAAAATTGTCGGCGGAGTAGTTCCCCGTCAATATATTCCTGGTGTGGAAACAGGTGTGCGGGAATATTTGGCACAGGGGCCATTAGGTTTCCCAGTAGTTGATCTGGCGGTAACGCTAATTAATGGTTCTTATCACACGGTAGATAGTTCGGAACAAGCCTTTAAGCAAGCTGCACGTTTAGCAATGCAAGAAGGACTACCCCAGTGTCAACCAGTTCTGTTAGAACCTATTACCGCAATTGAAATTTCCACACCCAAAGATTTTACCTCAAAAGCCTTGCAATTACTCACTGGACGACGGGGACAAATCTTAGGTTATGAAGCTAAAGATGGTTGGAAAGGTTGGGATAAAATTTCTGCTTATTTACCACAAGCGGAAATGCGTGACTTTATTATTGAGTTACGAAGTCTGACAATGGGCGTAGGTTTCTTTGATTGGAAATACGACCATTTGCAAGAAGTACCAGAAAAACTTGCCGAAAAAGTTGTGGCAAGTAATGCTAATGGTAATGGTAACAGCAAATAATTTCTGGCAAAGTCCGATATTCATCTGCGTTTTTAAAATTAGAAATATCGGGCTTTACTAAGAATTTTCATGATTATACCCCTGGAAACTGCGATCGGTTTTCCGGGGTTTTTTCTCAAAATGGGTGCTAAGAATGAACCGCGAAGACGCGAAGGAAAGAAAAAGAGAATACAAAATTTAATTAGTTACTCTCTTGATCTTCTTCGTCTTCTCTTCGCGCTCTTCGCGTCTTCGCGGTTCAAAAAAGAATTACAATCATTAAATATCTAAACTCTCTACTGTAATTTCAGTAGAATGCTCAATACTAAATTGATAATAAACTTCTTGTTTAAATTGCCGTTTTCCTTTGGCTCTTAAATTCAGTAACCATTCTAATTGTCCCATTTCTCCCAGATGAATTTCTGGATTTGTATTAGTCAACCTAACCTTTACTTTCTCATCCCGACTAACAGGCAATTGGACAATTAATTTCAGCTTAATTTTTTCGGCTTTTAAATTAAGTACCGTCAATTTATATCCATAAGTAGTCCGGCGATAATTACCAATAATTTCGATCTCCCGTTCTACTAAATCCTGCTCAATTTTTAAACCTTGATCGATGCCAAAATTTAATTTAAATTCTTCTCCAGGTACAATATTTTCTAATTCAGTAGTGCCAATCAAAGCATTATCAAAGAAAATATTAGCTTTTCCAGGTAACAAAGTTAAACCATTTGTGTTGTTAGTAACTGTCGCCTCTAAGTAAGCAAAACTGATTAGTTTCGGTATGGCAACATATTCGGTGCGACAAGGCAAATCTTGATTAAAAACAGTAACTTTCTGGGCTGTACCATCAGAAAGAATAGTATAATTTTTGTCTAGTTTAAAGGTGACTACTCCGGCAAATTTAGTTGTTTCATCGACGAGTTTTTGTACTCGCAATAACTCTTGTTTTTTGTCAGGATCATTATCTTCTGCTAATAAAGCTTCTAATTCAGCAAAATCATCATAAAGTTGGGCATTTTTCTGAGAACAAGCTCGAAGTTTACTACCAGTAATATACCAAGGCTCTAATTTTGGTGATTGAGTAGCTAAAGTTGGGTTAGCAGTGGAAAGAGTCAGGTTAACATCTGTCCAATCTTCTCCTGTTTTTTGCCTAATTTCTGCTAAACAACCAAGATTTATCTGCTTACCTGTGCTACTATTTCGTAGGTCATAAAATGGTGTCCAATTAACCTGACTGACTAGATAAGTAATTTCTAATTCACAATCTCTTGGTATTGCTGTTTCTAAGGCGATCGCAATACTAACACTGCTGTGAATTTGTTTAGTAATAGGTTGCTGTAATTGTCTAAACTGCTGATGTAATGCTTCTAAACGTTTTTCTATTTCTATTATTTGTTTTTCATTTTCACTAATGCTTTGGGCATAATTTTGGTAGGTTTTTCCCAGGAAATTAAGTAATTCTTGAACTTCCGTGAGGTTAAGTGGTTCGTCAATTAAATTACTAGTGTATCTATCTACGGATTTTTCACTAAAATTTTGAATGAAATCCTGTTGCAATTGAACTGAATTTATTTGATCTTCTAACTGGCGTTTTTGATCTTCTAACTGGCGAATTTTCCCTAAGATTTGATTGTTTCTGTGCTGTAATGATTCATTAGCAAATATCCGTTCTGTACGCACTGCTAATAATTGTACTTCTGCGTTATCCAAACACCTCGCAGTTACAGAATCAGCATGAACAGTTAGGGGTAAATTGCCGATCGCAACCTCCTGCTGTCCCCCTTTTAAATTAATCTTACCCCTTCTAGTAACTAACGCTTGGTTATGATAAACAGTTACTTCACAAATTTTACAGTCATTAATCATAAGTCATAAGTCATTTGTCATTGGTTTTAGATAGTGGGTAATTAGTATTTTTCCAGCTACCAACTACCCATTACCTATTATTGTGGTTTCTTTTTAATGCGATCGATCTCTTTCTGCAACTCCTCTATTTGACGGCGCAAATCATCTACTTGATTTGTCGGTGTTTCCGCTTTGATATCAACCGCACCTTGGGCGGCAGATTTTTGATAATTACCGTTACGAATTTGGCGATACTCCTCAGATCCAGACCATTGTTGTAAATGACTAATCCGTTCTACTAAAAAAGGATGGCTGAGAAATACACCTTGAGCTAGGTTATTATAAAGCAGGAATTTATAAACTTGGTTCAGTCCATCATCATCTAAATTCTGGTATCTTTGGGATTGCTGAATAAATTCCGGTAAACTGCATTCATTACCATATTTGAGACTACCTCCAGCTAATTTCATCATTGACATTAAAACTGGATTAAGTTCGTCACTTAGTAATAATGCCGCGCGATCGGCTGATAATTCCGATCGTCTTTTCCACTCATAAAAAGCAAAAATCAAACCCCCACTAATTAAATTACCCAAACCAAAAGTCATTTCCCCAATAAAAGAAGCCGTACTAATCGCCCAAAGCGCCATTTGGGTTAAGATAGTATGACCACATTTAATATGTCCTAACTCATGGGCAATTACTGACTTGATTTCAGCTTCACTCATCAAATCTAAGAGTGCCGAATTCAACACAATTGAAGGATGTTCTTGACCTAAAGCATAGGCATTAGCTAAAGGATATTGACTAATAAATATAGCTGGTTCCGGGTAAATATCTAAATCTTTGACACATTCACGAAACATTTGATAAATGGTCGAATATTGCCTTGGCCCAACTTGAATGCTGTTACCCAGATGATAAACAAATTGGGGACGTTCGTAGAGAAATTCGACAAATTTGCTGGCGACAAGATCGAAGCCAGGTAAATTGCGGAGAGTTTCTTCCGCTTCGCGATCGAGCGGATGACGAAAAGCTTCGCTGGAGATTCCTTTATAAGTTGGCATATTAACAGTTTTGATTGGAATATGTAATCGCTATTTCTATTATGGTGTAGGCAGCATGACAATCTGTATCGCCTGCGAATCAATTCCCAGGTCTGCGAATTAATCCCGCCTGGGAATCAATTCCCAGGCTAATAGCGAAAGTCCGTTGAAACGGACTAAATAATTTCCAGAAATTCAGTCCGTTTTAACGGACTTGGGCTATTAGCCGGGAAATTGATTTCCCGGCGAGTTCGATCGATCAGCCGTGATCCTTGTCTACGAATTAAGCTTTGTGTGTGAATCAATTCCCCGGTCTGCGAATTAATTCCACCTGGGAATCAATTCCCAGGCTAATAGCGAAAGTCCGTTGAAACGGACTAAATAATTTCCAGAAATTCAGTCCGTTTTAACGGACTTGGGCTATTAGCC
>JBAVZX010000600.1:0-2881 GCA_049589015.1 Phormidium sp.
GAGTAATTATCCACACAGGTGACTTTAAAATTGACCACACTCCAGTAGACGGAGAAAGGTTTGATTTCCAAAGGTTAGCTGAACATGGGGAAAAAGGTGTGCTTTGTTTAGTGAGTGACTCCACTAACTCGGAAGTTCCCGGTCAAACACCTTCAGAAATGTCGGTTTATCCTAATTTAGACCGCATTTTTGGGCAAGCACCTGGGAGAATTATGCTGACTACTTTTGCTTCTTCGGTACACCGAATCAATATTGTTTTGGAATTAGCTAAGAAGCATAATCGGATAGTTTCTCTGTTGGGTAAATCCATGTTAAATGTGATTGCCCATGCGCGAAATTTAGGTTATATCAAATGTGAGGATAACTTACTCCAACCTTGGCACGTAGCGCGGAATTTACCTGACGATCAAGTTTTAGTTCTCACTACTGGATCGCAAGGGGAACCATTAGCGGCAATGACTAGGATTGCTAATCAAGAACATCCCCATATTAAAATCCGTAAAGGTGACACAGTAGTATTTTCTGCTAATCCGATTCCTGGAAATACGATCGCTGTTGTCAACACCATTGACAAGTTGATGATTCAAGGTGCCAATGTAATTTACGGTAGAGAAAAAGGCATTCACGTTTCTGGTCACGGTTGTCAAGAAGACCAAAAACTGATGTTAGCTTTAACTCGTCCGAAATTCTTTTTACCAGTTCACGGTGAACACCGGATGTTAGTTAAACATTCCCAAACTGCTCAAAGTATGGGAATTCCGGCAGAAAATATGGTAATCATCGATAATGGCGATATTGTGGAACTTTCGGAAGAGAGTATTGCGATCGCTGGTAAAGTCCCGTCTGGTTTACAACTAGTAGATAGTGCGGGTGTCGTTCACGATAATGTTCTCAAAGAACGCCAGCAATTAGCGGAAGATGGCGTAGTTACCATAGCCGCTGCTGTGGATTGGGATGGCAAACTAGTAGCTAGACCAGAGGTACATTTGCGCGGTGTGGTGACTGCGGTTGAGCAAAGTTTACTGCAAAAACTGGTACAACAAACAGTGGAAAACTTGTTGAGCGATCGCTGGCGCGAATTTGCCCGTAACTTCGATACTGGAGAAGTAGAAGTAGACTGGACTGGTTTACAAGCTCAATTGGAACAAGCTATCGCCAGACTGCTGCGACGCGAACTTCAAAGTCGTCCGTTGTTGGTCCTCCTCTTGCAAGCACCTGACGCGCCCCCCACTAAAACTACAGGTCGTCGTCGTCGCGTTACCGCTAGAGTCGCTTCTTAAAAAAGCCGAAAAATTTTCGCTAGGGAATTGTCTTTGCAGATATACTCCATTTTGGGTATTCGCTAGTTAGTGATTGGTGGGTTTGGAATCATACTTATTCACCAATCGCCTTTTTATTGGTTGTCACTGCTTCACTAACGTCGTTATACTGAACCGGGCATGAATTGAATTAGTTATTTCTACTGAAGCAAAAGCACCCGGATTTTAGGCAGTATAAGATGGAGTTGTGTAAATTAAAGCTACAACTCATCCTTAAGTTGGAATTTTTAGGAATTCTGACCAGGGAAAAATCACTCAAATGGATGTGGCAATGCCGTAAAACCATTTGAGATTATGTAGTCAACCAATCGAGGAAACTATGTACCTCTTGGGAAACTTGGAGTTATAAAAGAATGAATGTATCTGACTCTACCATAGAAGACCGCTCTGTTACAACCTGGATTTGGACAGAGCCAGGAAATATTGCAGTTGAAAACCAAGGCAATCATCACCATTCCAAAAGACGCTTTGATTTGCTACAACCTTTGCGCCAGATACTCGACAGGATCGATGTTCGAGATTCAGAATTAGCACATCGGTTGTGTGAAATGATTCCCGCGCAATGTCCTTTTGAACGTGATGTTAAGCTTTTTGGTCGTACCCTGTTTCACATTCCGCCATTGTGTAAGTTAAACCCGCTTTACGAAGAGGTATCTTACTTACGCTTCCGTGCGTTGTGTTACTTAGCTGATGAATGTGGAGAAGACGTATCGGGCTACTGTTAATTATTCTGGCTAAAAATCGGAATCACTATTACGAGGAAAAGATAATTTGAGATCAGGATGTGACTTGCTAAATCAACTGAATCGAAAAATTCTGCTAACTTAAGCTTCATACCTAATTATTTGGTGTTACCGTTTGCGTCTCTGCTTTCCCTAGCTTCACAGAAAGAGTAGAAAAAACGAATCTTAGCTTTTCAATCGATCTAACTTAGCAGCATTGGAAGAATATTCAGTTTTCGGATTTTAGCGATCGCATAGCCAGAAATTTTTGGCCTGGTTAAGTCAGTTAATTGTTAACCAAACTGAGGCATAAAAACTAGCTAACCAGTGATTAATTTTTATACTTGTCCTCGTTTTTACCCCGCCTCGAAAAGGGCGGTTTTTTTTAGAAATTTCAGGTTATTGCTCTCAAGCGGGACATTTAAATATTTCTGTCACTTCTACGTAAATTAGCTTTACAAAGTGTTAGATTTAGCCATTTTTGTTAACATTTACTGATGAACTAAAAACAACTAAGTGCTTGCTAGAGAAGGCTTTAGCAGATTGAGTATGATATTTTAGAGAGTATTAACACTACTCAACGTAAAGTTTCTTTTCAGCTACTTGATCTCCAATCAGAGGGCTGATACTCTAACAGTAGAAGCAATAAAGCTTCCCTGGCAGATCAAACAGCCCAGTGTCAAGTTAGTTAAGTAAAAAAAGAGGAAAAAAGAGCTGTTTAATTCACGTCTGTCTCGTCCAAAACAACACCCAACCGGAACATTGATATTTCCTAAGCTGGTTAACTGAGAGCAATACAACTGGTTTGTTCGCCGAGAGAATCGGAAAACTTTGAAATCA
>JBAVZX010000601.1:0-4819 GCA_049589015.1 Phormidium sp.
CTCTAAGAATGCGTTGACAAAGACGCTCAAACGCATCTGGGGGCATTTTTTGCAGGATCAAAAGTAACTTTTCTGTCCATAAACTAGATTCAACTGGTATCGGAGTATCTACTATAGATTCGTCCGATTCTTCTAGAGATTCATCAATTTCTATTAAATCTTTTAAATCTTTTTCTTTTTTATTCTGAGATGCACGAATAATTTCTCGTTTATCAATAACTTGAAGATTTCTACCTTTTTCAGTTAATGACCAAAAACCACGCCCAGCACTTTCTATTGCACCATATTTTTTTAAATAACTTCTAGCCCATGACAGTCGATAAGAAATTTCCGTCTGTGGTCCTTGCTTATGAAGAATACTTTGCTGTTCGTCAGTATAACCTTCTCTTTCACAAACTTTTTCATTTATCTCTTGAGTAGTTCCAGAACCACCTAATGTTTTTAAAGCTTGGATAGTTGCCTCAAAAAGCTCATAATGGTTAGGAATAGTGACTAAAAAATTCATCCTAAAATTTAAATTACAACCAATACAATAATTTACTAGTTTAGTTTCTGGTGTGTATTTTACCATAAAAAATCGATTTATATATAAAAAAGGTGGGCAATGCCCACCCTAAATTATGCGTCGATTTTCACACCTCGAATTGCATAATCTAACAATTCGATCGGGTGCATAAGCGGAATTTCCTTCCCTTGAATTTGCAAATGTTTATTAATTTGCAAACTACAACCAGGATTAGCAGAAGCAATTAACCGCGCCCCAGTATTCAACAAATTAGTAACCTTTTGTTGTCCCAATTCTTCCGCAACTTCTGGTTGCAGCATATTGTAAACACCCGCACTACCACAACACAAAGCAGCATCAATTGGTTCCCGCAATTTTACCCCTGGAATTTGCTTTAACAATTGACGAGGTTGCATACTAATTTTTTGTCCATGTAACAAGTGACAAGCATCTTGGTAAACCATCGTCAATTCATTATCAGTTATCGGTAAAAGTGGCGTTGTTAATCCCACTTCTGCTAAAAATTCTTGGGCATCTTTCACTTTAGCTGCAAATGCTTTCGCCTTTTCCCGATAGTTAGGATCATCTGCCAAAATATGACCGTATTCTTTCAAAGTGTGCCCACAACCAGCAGCATTAATAATGATAAAATCAACGCCACTTTCTGCAAAACTATCAATCATTTGTCGCGCCAAAGTTTGCGCTTGTTCCCTTTGTCCTTGGTGTTCCGGTAAAGCAGCACAACAACCTTGAGATTTAGGAATTACCACCTCACAACCATTAGCAGTTAAAACCCTCACAGTTGCTTCATTTACCTTAGAAAAGAAAAGCCGTTGTACACAACCCAAAATCACCCCTACCCGATATCTTTTTTCCCCTTTTGCTGGGATAACTTCCGGTAAAGTATTCACAAAAGATTTAGCAGTTACATCAGGCAAAAGAGACTCCATCGCCCCCAAGCGGGGAGAGATTTTACTGAGTAATCCAGTAGCCCGGAAAAACTTCGGAAATCCCAACTTTTGATACACCAACAAAGGTGCTAAAAACAGCCGCAACCTTTGGGGATAAGGAAACAAATTAAAAATCAGTTTCCTATACAAATTATCCGGCAAACTCCGCGAATAATTTCTTTCAATTTGGGGACGAGTTGCCGCAATTAACTTGTCATATTGTACTCCAGAAGGACAAGTAGTAACACAAGCCAAACAACCCAAACAACTATCAAAATGTTGCACCGTTCCTTCAGCAAGTGGCGCTTCACCCTCATTAATCGCATCCATTAAATAAATGCGACCTCTAGGAGAATCCATCTCCTTACCAATCACCCGATAACTCGGACAAGTGGAAAGACAAAAACCACAATGTACACAAGTATCAATTAACTTTGGATTAGGCGGATTCTTCGTATCAAAACCCTGCAAATCCTCATTATTTGTTGCTACTTTCTCTGAAATCTGCATCTTTTCTTCCTTCGCGCTCTTCGCGTCTTCGCGGTTCAAAAAAAACTAAATTCCTGCCACAAACCGATGAGGACTAAAAATATTATCAGGATCAAACTGCTGCTTAATTTTCCGCATTACATCCAAAGCATTGCCACTGTAACCCCAAATATCCAACTCTCTTTTCCAAGCCAAAGGTGCTTCTAAAATAGTGAGATAACCTTTGTTTAATTGACAGAAATTTCTCATTTTTAAAATTGTTTCCGATGATAACTGCGAACTATCAAAACGGAATAATCCTAAACCACTACTAGCATGAATCAATCCAATACTTTCCGGGATAAGATTATCGAGTTGAGTCAGGGTGGTGACAGCAGTGGTGGGTAATATTCCTATTTTGCAGGCGATCGCCAATTCTGCGCCAACTTCCCCCATAGAACTTTGTAATCGTTGCCATAGATTTGTTTCATCATTATCCGAGAAAACGCTACCTTGTAAATCTAACTTTTCCCCAACTTCTAAAAGTCGGTTGGATTGTTCTTTCACACTTTCGCTAACACTTTGGAATCGAGCAATTAAACCGATTCCTTTACCCAATTCTAGACGATTTACTAATTCGGTGGATAATAAATCAATGGCGACGGGAGTTAAAGCCGAAGCCAGCAAAATTTTATTAGCTTCAGCAATGGAATCTGCTGCACCAATTAACATTACAGTTTGGGAAGCTTCTGGCATTGGATAAAGTCGAAAAGTGACTTGACTAATAATTCCTAAAGTGCCAAAAGAACCTGTAAATAACTTCATTAAATCGTATCCGGCAACATTTTTGACTACTCTGCCACCAGCTTTAGCAATTTTGCCATCATAACGGACAAAAGAAATTCCGAGTAGCATATCTCGCACGCCACCGTAACGTTGACGCAAGGAACCTGCATCAGCTGTAGCGACAATTCCGCCGATCGTTGCGGTTTGGTGATAAGCTGGATCTAAGGCGAGAAATTGCCTTTCTTTTGTGACAATTTCCTGAATGTCAGAAAATTTTGCTCCTGCTTCTACGGTTAATGTTAAATCACCAACTGCGTGTTCCACAATCCGATTTAAGCGTTGGGTGCTAATAATTAGATCAATATTTTTGGTTAACCCTCCCCAAGTGAGTTTGCTACTATTTCCGCAAGGTAAAACGCGCCAATGATTTTTATGAGCACAGGCGATAATTTCGCCTAATTCTTCTTGAGTATTGGGATAAACAATGCAACTAGGAAGAGAATTTTCTGTTACTTTTAGTATGGTGTTTTGTTGGGTGGCTTCTATTTCTTCCCAGCTACAAATTGCGCTTGGGTTAAGGATAGAGGTTAGTTGTTGTGCGATCGTAGTCTGTGTTATCAAGTATCAAATCCCCTTGAGAGAAATAGCTTTTAATTTTATTACTCTACCAATTTTCGCTCACCATTTACTTGTTTAGTGTTTGAAATTTAAGTTACTCTGAAATTGCTAGGACAACCTTGGAAGTTTATGCTAGAGCGATCAACTCTTTAAAAAATAAAGAGTGATCGCGACTATTCAAGTCTGTTCTCGCCTACGGAAGCACTGCAATAAGTGCTACTGGGATCGGAAGAAAATATGCCTTTTTAGTAAGTCCGCCAAGTTTTCTCGATTGGCTCAACCAGTGTGCAAGTTCTTTATTGGCGTTTTTTGCAGCATCAAGCACACCAGCTGCCAGAGATTTTGCTCCTGGTTTAAGGGCATCTTCCTCCAATAGGGAAATCAACTGGTAAACTTCTTTAGCTGATGCACCTTGAGGATTTATAGGTTGGGACAAGTCACTACTGAAAGCATAAAATGTTAAGTAAGAATCGGTACTCGCTAGCACATGATTTTCTATTTCACGAAGCGGATGGGTGCCAAATAGGAGATATTGAACATTTTGGAGATTAGGGAATTGCTCATATAATTGACTTGCCGAAATTGTTGTGAAGTCTGCTTTACGTTGTCGAGCTAGAGAACACGCAAGCTGACCGATAGGATCAGATTTGTGAAGCGGTCGATGCTTTATGACTCCTTCCCATTCCTTCTTACTCCAGGGATACAGACCTGCAAGCAGGATGTTTTCCTTTTCTCTGCCAAACACTTTGAATTCTGGGTCAAACGTAAATTTTCTGCCTTGAATGGTAGCAATCTTAGCTTGGGCAGGTTCAATCACCGTACCTTCATCACGGAATACAGGACGGCTCCATGCTTTAGTACTAAAGGTAAGTTCATGTTTTTGATCGACATTAGGCAATCCTAATTCCATCCATCTCTTAAGCCGTTTTGCTAGTTCTTCACGGCTGATCACCCATTGCTGGCTTAGTTGTGTTTGAAGTTCCCCTAATTTCTCTTCCATATCCTTTTGGTCAGCTTCAGCCTGCTTGAGTATATCGTCAATCAGTGAAAATTTTCCTTCTTCAATATCCTGAAAGATTTTCTCTTCTTGTTCCATGCTGAGAGAACCCAGAATTTTGAGACGCATTCTTTCATCGGTGATTCCAAGTTGGCTGAAGCGATCGACTAATGCTTGCTCCCGTCTTTGCTCATGAGTTCCTTTAATAATCAAGTAGTAAGCAATAACATCTGAAATTTGCCCCAATCGAGCAACACGACCGTTTCGTTGCATCAGCACTGCTGGATTTGGACTCAAATCCCAATGGATAACACGGTTTGCAACTTGAAAATCAAACCCTTCATCTGCGGCTGAAGTTGCTACTAGAACTCTTACAGGACTATTGATATCACGCAATTTTGCGACAGCTTCCTCTCTTTCGACGAGACTCATATTTCCGGTCAATTTTTCACTCTCTCTGGGAAGAGCTTTAATGATAATCTCACAGGTTTGCAA
>JBAVZX010000602.1:0-6706 GCA_049589015.1 Phormidium sp.
TAGTAAAAGATTACAAAGTTCGACTTTATCAAATAAAACCAGAAGATTTCAGCCACAGCAAAACCAGAAACTATGGCGCTTCTCTTGCTGATGCAGAGAAGTATCTGATATTTTTAAATCAAGATGCCATACCCACAGACGATCGCTGGTTGGAAAACATGGTAAAAAGTATAGAATACGACCCTGAATTGAAAGCAGCTTGTGCCATAGAACTTAATCAACAGGAAAATGAATATTTTAATGTTATCGGCGTGGGTCGTGCAGTATTTTGCAATTCTAAAGCTCAAGGAATATATATCATAGAACCATATTTGTTGCCAAAGTGTTCTGACTTATCCAAAGAAAAACAAAGAAATTTGTTCCCTTTTGGCACCGTATGTGCAATTTTTGACAAGAAGCATTTTGCCAAATTTCCTTTCAATGAAAATGTTGTTTGGGGGGAAGACTTGCATTGGGCTGTAGACAATTCCAATGCAGGCTACAAATCAGCTTGTGCTTCATTTGCTAAGGTGTTTCACCGCTCTTACTATACGCAGGAGGAGTTTGTCGAAAAAATGAAAAAACATGATAAATTGTGTAAGGATATTTTTGGTGAAGATTACCCAGAGTTTCGCTACCAAGGGCGATTAGAACGATGGGGATTGCCCTCATTATTAGCCAGTAAGATGAGAAAGTTCATCGCAGAATTATAATTACTTTTCCTCTGGGTTATCCAATCATGAACTACCTAAATCTAGGCTGCGGTTATCGATTCCATCCTGACTGGACTAATGTCGATTTTGTCTCCACAGGTGAGGGTGTGATTGCCCATAATTTCATCAAAGGAATCCCCTTTCACGACTCCTCTTTTGATGTAATTTATCACTCTCATTTATTAGAACACTTCTCTAAAAAAGAAGCTGAATCATTTTTGAGGGATTGCTACCGTGTCTTGCGTCCCCAAGGTGTTTTGAGAGTAGCAGTTCCCGACCTTGAACAGACTGGCATAATTTTAATCTGGATACAGAACCAGATGGCACAGTTTATAAGCCAGACTCTCTATTTATGGAAGCTATTAAACCATCCGTATGAAAAATATAAATATAGGAAAGGAAGATGAAAGTCATAATTTTAGCTGGTGGATTGGGAACGCGCCTCTCGGAAGAAACCAGTATAAAACCGAAACCAATGGTCGAAATAGGCGGAAAACCTCTTTTGTGGCATATCATGAATATATATGCTAATTTTGCACATAAAGAGTTTATCCTAGCCTTGGGTTATAAAGGTGAAATAATTAAAAATTACTTTTTGAATTATTATTACTTACGGAACAATTTTACGATTAATTTAGCTAAAGGTAGCATAGAAGTTTATGATGAATCCCCGGAAGACTGGATGATTAACTTGATAGATACAGGCGCTAATACAGAAACCGGAGGTCGCCTGAAAAGACTTACTCCCTGGATTGGCAAAGAAACATTTATGATGACTTATGGAGATGGAGTAGCTAACATTAATATCCCGAAATTAATTGAATTTCACCGTCAACATGGTAAGCTGGCAACTGTGACCGCAGTACGTCCACCTGCTCGATTTGGAGGGATAATTTTTGATGGAGATAATGTAATTAGATTTGTAGAAAAACCGCAAATTGGAGAGGGTTGGATTAATGGAGGATTTTTTGTACTTGAACCAGAAGTGCTAGACTATATCGCAGGTGATGAAACTTTTTTTGAAAGAGAACCTTTGGAAAAATTAGCTGAAGATGGGCAATTAGTAGCTTATCGTCATAATGATTTTTGGCAGTGTATGGACACTCTACGAGATGTTAAGTTATTAGAAACTTTGTGGCAAGAAAAGAAGGCACCGTGGAAAGTGTGGTAATTATGAGTTCTGAGTTTTGGTATGGTCGTCGAGTTTTTGTTACTGGTGCAACGGGAATAGTCGGTTCTTGGTTAGTAAAAGAACTGTTAGAGAAAGGTGCAAATGTAGTAGCTTTAATTCGTGATGCTGATCCGCAATCAGAACTGTATCGCAGTGGAGATATTAATAAGATTTCTGTAATTAATGGATGCTTGGAAGATTTTTCTACTCTAAAACGAGCTATCAATGAGCAGGAAATAGAAGCCGTTTTTCATTTGGGCGCACAAACTATTGTCGGCGCAGCATATCGCGATCCTTTCCATACTTTTGAAGTGAATGTTCGGGGTACTTATAATTTATTGGAAGCTTGCCGATTACGTTCTGATTTGGTGAAGCGGGTAGTAGTTGCTTCTAGTGATAAAGCTTACGGCGATAGTGAAATTCTGCCCTATACAGAAGATATGCCTCCTTTAGGAAAACACCCTTATGATGTATCTAAATCTTGTACAGATTTAATTGCTCAAACTTATTATCATACTTATAGATTACCTGTGGCGATCACTCGTTGTGGCAATATTTATGGGGGTGGGGATTTAAATTGGAGTCGAATTGTACCGGGAACAATTCGGGCTTTTTTGACAGGTAATCGCCCAATTATTCGCAGTGATGGAACTTATGTAAGAGATTATATTTATGTTAAGGATGTGGTACAAGCATATATGTGTTTGGCAGAATGCTTAGATGATGTTAAGGTACAGGGTGAAGCATTTAATTTTAGTATGGAATCACCCCTAACTGTACTAGAATTAGTAAAAACTATTCAAAATTTGATGGGTTGTTTAGATGTGGAATTAGATATTCGTAATCAGGTGCGTGCTGAAATTCATTCCCAATATCTTGCGGCAGAAAAAGCGCGGAAGTTATTGTTGTGGGAGCCTAAATTTAGTTTAGCAACAGGATTGCTGGAGGCGATCGCATGGTATAAAGAATTTCTGGCTCAAAGTTAAACTTAAAGTTTCTTTCTTTATTAATTAATACGGAACATGATAGACGGCGTTTTAGTTCATCCCCTGCGACAAATTCCCGACGAACGGGGGAAAGTGATGCACATGATGCGTTGCGATGCTCCACATTTCGAGCAATTTGGCGAAATCTATTTTTCTGTGGTTTACCCTAACGTAATTAAGGGATGGCACTTGCATAAAGAAATGACTCTAAACTATGCTGTAGTGTCTGGCATGATTAAGTTAGTATTGTATGACGATCGCACCAATTCACCAACAAAAGGAGAATTGCAAGAACTCTTTTTGGGAGAATCAAACTATAGTTTAGTCCGCATTCCCCCAGGAATTTGGAATGGTTTTAAAGGAATTGGAGTCACACCAGCAATCGTGGCTAACTGTTCCACAATTCCCCATTATCCAGATGAAATTGTGCGACTTGATCCGTTTGACAATTCTATTCCTTACAATTGGGAACTAAAGCATAGATAAAGGAGAATTAATGAAAGTCATTGTTACAGGCGCAGAAGGAATGTTGGGGAGCGATCTATGCGATGTATTTCAAAATAGTGGGATTGAGGCGATCGGATTTTCCCGAAATCAATTAGATATTTGTGAACTCGATAAAGTTAAACAAATAATCACTTCCGAAAAACCCCATTGTGTTATTCATACAGCAGCAATTACTAACGTTGATGAATGCCAAAAAAACCAGGCATTAGCTCATTCTGTAAACACAGTTGGTACTTGGAATGTTGCTCTGGCTTGTAAAAAAGCAGATGCAATTTTAGTTTATATTAGTAGCTGTGGAGTGTTCGATGGTACGAAAGGAGAACCATACAGAGAAATAGATCAACCAGCGCCTCGCACCCATTATCATCAAAGCAAATATTTAGGCGAACAGATTGTTTCCCAACTATGCCAAGATTATTTTATTGTTCGTCCAGGTTGGCTATTTGGTGGGAAAGCATCCCACAGACGAAATTTTGTCGAAGCTAGACGAAAGGAAGCAATTGCTAATCCGAAAATGGTGAGTGCTAAAGATAAATTTGGTTCTCCTACTTACACTGCTGATTTAGCGAAACAATTGGTTGATTTGATTCAATCAGAAGCTTTTGGTTTATACCATGTTGCGAATGTAGGATTTGCTTCTCGTTATGAATATGTCAACAAAATTGTCCAATTGTTGGACTTGAAAACCGAAGTTTCTCCTGTTGGTTCTGATGCTTTTGTTCGTCCTGCACCTGTACCAGCTTGGGAAGCACTGGATAATTTTTATTTAAAACTGAGAAATTTATTACAAATGCGTTCTTGGGAAGATTCCCTGGAAGATTACATCAAAAATCGCCTTTTATTAGAGGTGAATTAATGTCGCAAATTGCTGTTTTAGGTGCTGGTTTAGCTGGTTTAGCCGCAGCGCAACGCGCTCGTCAATTAGGTTTTCAAGTTGATTTGTATGAAAAAAATAATTGCGTAGGAGGTCATGCTCACAGTCATGAAGTAAATGGGTTTGTGTTTGATGAAGGGCCACATATATCCTTTACTAAAAATAGTGAAATTAAGGATTTATTTGCTCAGGCAGTTAATGATAAATTTCTTGAACAAGATGCTAGTGTTACTAACTACTGGCAAGATTATTGGGTGCGGCATCCGGCTCAATGCAATTTGTATGGTTTACCTGTAGATGTAGTAGAGCGTTGTATTGTTGATTTTGTTAAAGCTCAATACGAGGCAGGAAAGCCAATTAAAACTTATGCTGATTGGTGTTATCAAGGATTAGGAAAAACTTTTAGTGAAGAATTTACTTTTCGCTACACACGCAAATATTGGACAACCGAAGCTAGCAATATGTCTACTGACTGGGTAGGGCAAAGAATGTACCCACCGAAGTTAGAAGAAGTTGTCCGGGGTGCGCTGACTTCTCATGATGAAAATTATCATTATTTAACTCGATTTCGTTATCCTTTAAAAGGGGGTTTTGCGGCTTATGTAAACGCTGTATCAAATGGGCAATCAGTTCATTTAAACTCGGAATTAGTCAGTGTAGATTTACCGCGTCGAGAATTGGAATTTGCTAATGGAAAAAAGGCCAATTTTGAGGTGCTAATTTCTTCCTTACCTTTGCCAGAATTAATCTGCCGAATTAAGGATGTACCTGCACAAGTAGCAACAGCAGCACAAGAACTGATTTGTACTTCTTTGGTTGTAGTAAATGTGGGAATAGAACGGGATGAAGAATTTCCCGATGCTCACTGGATGTATTTCTATGATGAGGATATTATCTTTTCTCGGGTTAATTTTCCCCATCGTTTATCGCCGAATAATGTACCTTCTGGTTGCGGTAGTATTCAGCTAGAAGTTTATCATTCAAAATATTGTCCGCTATCATGCGATGATGTATTGAATCGCACTATTGAGGACATGAATAAAATTGGTTTGTTAAGCAAGAACGATCGCATTCTCGTTGCTCAGGAACAACGAATTCCCTATGCAAATGTCTTGTTCGATTTAAATCGGGCAGCTAACTTAGCTATAGTACAAAACTATTTAGCAGAACAGGGAATTATCTGTTGCGGTCGATACGGAGAATGGGCATACTATTGGACTGATGATAGTATTTTAAGTGGTTGGCGAGCCGCAGAAAAAGCGATTCAAGTTAGATTATGAATGTCATAATTTAGCGAGTGCAAAAAATATTTAGGGGAATTAAAATAATTTTGGAGTGGAATAAGTTGACGACAAAAATCGGATTACCAGAACATATTGAGTTTCCCAAAATTGACTATGTTCCTGAAGGAGTGGATAGACCTTTTTGGTCGGTGATGATTCCCACTTATAACCGGACAAAGTTATTAGAAGAAACTATAATCAGTGTACTAGAACAAGCACCTAGCCCTGAAGAAATGCAAATAGAAGTCATAGATAATTGTTCCCCAGATGTAGATACAGAAAAAATAGTTAGAGAAATCGGTAAAGGTAGAGTTTCTTTTCATCGCCAGCCTTACAATGTAGGTATAATTGCTAACTGGAATACTTGCATTAACCGCGCTCGTGGTCACTGGGTTCATATTTTGCACGATGACGATACAGTGCTGCCAAATTTTTATAGCGGTCTGCGAAAAGGTATAGAACAAGAATCAAGTATAGGTGCTGCTTTTTGCCGATATATATATATGGATGAAGAGGGTTTTTGGCAATATTTATCACATCTAGAAATGCGAACTCCTGGTATTTTACCAAACCTGTTAGAGCGGATAGGCCCAGGTTTTATACAATGTCCTGCGGTGGTGGTAAAACGTAGTACTTATGAGAAATTAGGGGGATTTTCTTCAGATTTAAAGTATATGTTTGATTTGGAAATGTGGATGCGGATTGCTGTCAATTATTCCTTTTGGTATGAACCTCAACCTCTAGCCTGCTACCGTTCTCAAACTGAAATATCTGGAACATCCGCTCTATTTAAAACGACTATACCAATGAATGACGGCTTCAAATTACAGCGAATTATCCAGTTATATCTTCCCCAAGAAATTAGTGATTATATAGTTAAAATTAGTATAGCAAAAATCAGAATTTTTTCTATTTGTATAATAGCTGAAAATCTGAATAAAGGCAATATTAAAATAGCTAGAATGCAAATGCAGGAGTTGCTAAAATATGATCCTAGCTATAAAACAGTTAAGGGAATATTGGGGGTAATTTTTCGCAAATTAAAAAGCAAGATTATGGGATAATCGAAAAATGTTTCTGGTTGGCAAAAAAGTTTTTTTATTTGGATTTAATGATGAATGTACTTCACATCAATCAATCTGATATTGGGGGAGGAGCGGCGATCGCCGGATATCGCCTCCATCAGGGTTTAC
>JBAVZX010000603.1:0-3298 GCA_049589015.1 Phormidium sp.
GTTTGGGCGAAGTTAGGAGATGATAAAACTAATGCTGCAAAATTAATTGATAAGGCAATTAATAAAGCTTTTCTTGATATAGTAAAACTGTACTTATACATAAATTACTCACCATAGAAGTATTTTAAATTATTTTACTACTCATTTGATTTAGTTAATCATAAATTTGGAAGTTTCTAGGTTGAGATTCGTTGGTTCTAAGTCTTCTAATGATCCAATCGAATCTAGCTCTAGCGAGGGTAATGTTTTCTAAAAGATGGGGATGAAGTTGATCTAATTCTACTTCTTCGGCTTGGGCTTTCCCATAACCTAATTGACTGACTAAACCACGCATTCTCAGGGAAAGCAAAATTGCTAATGCCCGGTAAAAGCGGGAAGCAAAACTAATATCAAATTGCAGTTTAGTAGCTAATTCTCGCCGGGGAATGGACAAAACTAAAGATTCTTGTAAAGAGGTAACTGTCGCCGATGGGGGACGAAAATCTATGAAAGACATTTCTCCCACAACTTCACCGCTAGTAAGTATAGCAATTTCTTTACCACCAAGGGCGGAAATAGAAACTGTTAAAATTCCTTCTAAGAGAATGTAGATTGCATCTACTGGTTTTCCTTCTTCAATGAGTACTGTGTTGGCGGTAATTTCTTGCCATTTACTCGTTTGAATTATCCAGTCAACGTCATCATCACTGAGTTCTCCCAAAATTAAGAAAACTTTTTCCATAAATAAGTTCCTGGTACAGTGCTAAAGGGATAGTTAAATAATTTTCTCAGCATCCTCATTAAGCAATTCAAAATTCAAGATTCAAAATTCAAAATGAAGAAATCTAAAGATAGCAACCCTTTTGGCAACACGGATAATGCAGTTTATCAGCGCGATCGCTTGTATTGCTTTATTTACGATACAGGATTATTCACACTCCATGTTATCTTGTACAAGTTTCCAGTTTTCTAGGTAAGGTGTCAATGAATATTAAAATAAAAAGCGATCGCTCTACAATTTGTAATAGCGATCGCTTTTTGTTGGAGAAACCTATACATCTAGATGCCTCTGTTGTCCCCTGGATTATAATTTGGGTTATTGGAACCTGGGTTACTATAACCTGAACTGTAACCTGGGGCAGATCCAAAGGAATTAACAACTAAATCTGAGTCTAATCTAAGGTCGAGGTCGCTGTTGGGATTGATCAGGACGACTTCAGTGGATCTGCGTCCGCCTAAGAGTAACCCGCCTACGGTACCTACGCCTGTACCTGCGAGGACTTCTAATGCGTTAATGCGACGATCGCCTGTAATTCCAGCGATTAAAGCACCAGCGGCGGAACCAACGGCGGCACCTGTTAAGAGGCTGGTAAGGTTTGTACCTCTGCGAACTTCTTGGGTTTCGGTGATGATGTTTGAGGAGGCGTTGATCGATCGGCGTTCTCCACCTGGTAAAATTAATTCTCTAGCCACAAATTGAGAACCACCTCTAGCTGGTCGTAATTGTCCCACAACCTGACTTCTAGCAGGAATTAAAATTGCGCCATCGCGAGAAACAACATCGCGATCGACACTCAGAGTTAAATTAGTAGTTTCATTGGGAGAAACCACTATTTTTTCTGCTGAATCGTATCTGACTTGAATCGCAGTTCCCGAAGGTATTCTGTATTCTCTTCTTTGAGTAACTGAATCTCGATATTGTGCTGATGCAGGAGAAGCAATTAAAATTGGTGCAGTTGCAGAAGCACTCATTCCCAAAGCAATAATTACCGCAGTTGTTGATTTCCACTTGCGAATTTTAAACATTATTTAGCACCCTCCAGGGGTTTCACAGTTGAACTTTATGACGCTGATTTAAAAGGTTTGTTTCCGATATTTTTTAGACTAGTTTTGAGCGAGATTGTAGTGACTTATTTCTAGGATAACAAGGTTAATAATGACATACATCAACCGTTTGGGGTACAACTATCTATAGATATTTTTATTTGGAATTGGTAAAGACGTAGAGTGCAAAAATTAGTTCCAGCAAATCTATATTTTTTCTTATATTAAAGATGAAATGCTTTTTGTTTATTGTAAAATTGCTGAGGTTAATTCATAGCATAACAGTTGATGGAACCAACGGAAGAACAGTATTTAATTGTCAACGCCCTAGAAACTCTGGAACTGCTCATCAGTAGCCGTTATGATAGAGAAACGGGACATTGGTTTATTCTGACTACTAGTTCAGCATTACCAATTTCAATGATTTTGCCAAATGGTGAGATTGTACCAACTAGCTGGGAGTCATAAAGATGAGAGAAGCAACTGAATTGGAAAAGCAGCAGTATTCAAGATTTAAAGAGTTGTTTGAACTGGGAAGAAAAAGATATTTAGATGCAGGGGGTAATCCTCGACGTAGTGCAACGACAATAAATAATGATGATTATTTGACGGAAGAGGAAAGGCAAGAGTTTTTTAATTTAGGGCGACAAGTTTTTGGGGTAACTGTTAAAGATGGATTTGTTCATTGTCAGGGGAAATCTTGGAAATTGCCGGAGAATTCATCTTTGATTAAAAATGAAGTTGAGGCGTAATTTTAGGACAGAATCGTAGGGTGCGTCAGACCAAGAATTTTCAAATTAACAGAGGATTTAATTTTGCTGACGCACCTTACAAAGTTACAGGAAAAGCTTCTTTTTGCTGCACACAGCATAAAGTATTAGATATAACTTCTTCAGCCACAGCTTTAACCACATTAATACTGACACTGTTACCTAATTGATAGTAAGCTTTGTCATCATTAGGATGAAGAATAAAGCTATCTGGAAAACCTTGTAACCTAGCTGCTTCACGGGGAGTAATTCGCCTAACTCTATGATTATGATAAACACCTAATCGATTAGCATCACTGGCAACTAAGGTGACAGAAATTTTCTCTGGATCGAGGAACTTATAAACTTCAAAAGAAAAGTTACCTGCTACAGGTTTATACTTGCTATCTACAAGTTTTAGATATTTTTTCTTTACCAGCGATGCCAAAATTTCATCAAGTTGGGGATGGGGAAAAAAACTTCCTATTTGCTCCTTAGTTAACAATTTACCATCTTGATGATTACCAAATTCTTTGTTACGTCTTTTCAAGATAAATCGATTCATTAATTCAATTTCATCTTGACTACATTCGCCACGCAATCCCATTTCCCAAGAATGAATCGAATTACCGCCACGATAATCAATCAGGCGGACACCATGTAATTGATTTAAATTACCTTTGGTGAAGCGTTTTAAAGCATTAATAAATTTCGGAGAACAATCATATTTACGATCGGGATTATCT
>JBAVZX010000604.1:0-8345 GCA_049589015.1 Phormidium sp.
TTGGTGAAAAGATGGTGGGGTAGTGGCGATCGCATCTATTGCATCTTCCCAGAAAATGAGGATGGGGTGTTTTCCCAGTCTAGGAATTGGACGAGGTTGAGAGTAGGGGCATTACTATGTCATAATAAGGCAATTAAATTAACCTTTAACTATGACAACTAACATTGAAGTTAACGAGGAATTGCTTAAAGAAGCATTTCGCTTAACCAATTGCAAGACAGAAAAAGAACTAATTGAATTTGCCTTGCAAGAACTCATCCGCACCCGGAAAAAGCGAAACCTTCTTGATTTAAGCGGACAAATTCAATTTTCGACTGACTACGATTATAAGGCTTTACGGGAAAATCGAAATGTTTCTGATTGATACATCTGTCTGGATTGATATTTTACGCGACAAAACAGGTGCAGTACGTCAATCCCTCGAAGCAATAATCAACAATGAAAGTATTTTTCTGAGCCGATTTACTCAGATGGAACTTTTGCAAGGTTGTCGAGACGATCGCGAGTGGACGCTATTAGAAACTTATCTTCAAGATCAAGATTATATCGAACCAACATCTAATACTTGGGTTGCTGCTGCCCGAATTTATTATGATTTACAACGACAGGGGTTAACAGTTAGAAGTACTATTGACTGCTGCATTGCCCAATTAGCGATCGAAAACCAACTAATTTTAATTCACAACGATCGCGATTTTGAAACAATTCAGAGAGTGCGATCGCTTAATTGTTTGCGTTTCCAACCTTGACAATATTTGTTTATAGCGATCGCATCTTCCCAAAAAATATGTATGGGGTGTTTTCCCAGTCTAGGAGTTGGACGAGGTTGAGAGTAGGGTCGTTACTATGCAATAATTCTATTATTTATTAATATGAAAATTTAAAGATTAATAAGCGTGCAATGCCTAATCCAAATACAAATGCCAAAAAAACTCAAGTTATTGAGATCCTAAAGCAGGATTATTTTCCAATGATTCCGCCGCTTCCGAGGAACTGGACACCAGAACAACATGAAAAAAATCGATTGAGTCGTTCTTTGGCTGCGTTTGCGATCGCTAATCTTGCCGATGTTACCCCTGCTCAAGCGGCTAACTCAATTATTAATGGGGAAAATGATAATGGGATTGATGCAGTTTATTTTGATCGGATGCAAAACTTGCTTTGGTTAGTACAGGCTAAGGCAGGAAACTCACCCAATATGGGTGATAATAAAAAATTTTGTGATGGAATTAGAGATCTAGTCAATCAACGGTTTGAAAAATTTAATCAGACTTTTCAGCGTTTGCAGCCAGATATTGAAGATGCTTTAGAGACTAACGGGGTAAAAATAATTGGCTGTAATATATATTTTGATGAAAGCCTTAGTCCCCATGTGATTACGGATCTTGATCAGTTAAAAACTGAACTGAATCAATTTTCTGAACGGTTTGAATGGCGAGATCTCAATGTTGATATAACGCATGGTTGGCTAACAAAAAAACAAGCTATCGCCCCTGTTGATGTGGTCTTAACTTTAGAAAACTGGCATTGTTTAAACCAGCCGCGTAGAGCGTTTTATGGATTGGTTAAGGCTTCTGAACTTGCATCTTTATATCAACAACATAATAAGTTACTCTTTCAAAAGAATATTCGCTATTATCTGGGTACGGAGGATGTTAATTTGGCGATCGCAGAAACGGTAAAAGAAAAACCCTCTGAACTATTTTATCTAAATAACGGATTGACCATTACTTGTTCAAAAATCAATTTACCCCCTAAACATAAACAGGAATCAACTCGATTTACTTTGCAGGGGTTTTCGGTCGTGAATGGGGCACAAACGGTAGGGGCGATCGCTTCTGTTTATAATGCTAATGGTTCAATATCTGATCATGCAAAGTTATTAGTTACGATTATTGAAGTGGGGACAGCGATTGATAGTATTGGAGTAGAAATTACGAAAGCAAGAAATACGCAAAATGCCGTGCGTGATTTTCATTTTGCCGCGTTAGATCCTAATCAAGAGCGTTTGCGTCAGGAATGTATGGTATCAAATATTGTTTATCAATATCGACCATCAGCAGAGCAAAATCAGGATACAATCACCATTGAACAAGCTGCGATCGCTCTTGCTTGTTTTAGCGGTAACACAGAAATAGTAGTTGCTGCAAAAAGAGAAAGTGGTCAACTTTATAAGAGTTATTATTCAACCCTTTTTAATAATAGTATTTCAGGAATTACCCTGTGTCGGTATGTGCGAATATTTCAATATCTGGATAAAATTTATTCTGCCTCAGAAAATTCTGCAACAGGTAGACAAAAGAAGTTTTATAAGCATGGTAGATTCTTTATTCTTGATATTTTTGGGAGACGCAATAAAGCTTTTATCAATAAGCTAGAGGTTGATTTATCCGAAGCTGATAGAATAGAACTTTCACGAATTGGTTTAGATCTTGCCGAGTTGATTTATAATATTACTGAATCTCAATTTGCTAGTGACCATAAAGGCTATCTAGCAATTTTTAAGAGTTTAACGGATGTTGTTCCTTTAACGAGTAGGGTGATGCAAGAGTTAGATCGCAGGGATAATTAGAATAAAAATCCAAATATACCTAAAGTTTAACTGTTGAGATAAAGATGAATTATGACTAAGAAGCAGAGACTAGAATTAACCTGGATTGGTAAAGATATTCGCCCCAAGTTGGAGCCACGAATTTTACTGGAAGATCCAGATAAATCCTATCATGCTGCTCATCGGATGAGTGAAAATGATATTTTTGATAATCGCTTGATTTTTGGGGATAATTTGTTAGCTCTTAAGGCATTAGAGTCAGAGTTTGCAGGGAAAATTAAATGTGTATATATTGATCCACCCTTTAATACTCAACAAGCATTTGAGCATTATGACGATACAGTAGAACATTCAATTTGGCTGAGTTTAGTTAGAGATAGATTAGAATTGATTTATCATCTTATGTCAAAAGATGGTACATTATTTGTTCATATAGATGACAATGAACTGGGATATTTAATCATTTTACTTGATGAAATATTTGGTCGAAATAATCGACAATACATAGTAACATTCAAGCAAGGTTCTGCAACAGGACACAAAGCTATTAACCCTGGATGCGTGAGTACGACAAATTTTCTATTAATCTATTCAAAGGATAAGTCATACTGGAATCCAAATCGCGTATTTACAGCTAGAGAACGGGATGATCGATATAATCAATTTATTGAAAATATTGATAATCACCACTCTGAATGGCGAATTACCACATTGATAAAGGCATTTGCAGATGCCCATCAAGTATCCGAGAAAACTGCTAGAAGCATTATTAAATCTACCCCTGAAAGGCTGGATGAGTTTGTTATAAAAAATGCTAGAAGTGTCATTCAACTTGCTCAACCTGATTATAAAGCCGTAAGTTCTGAAGCTCGTAAGTTAATTGATAAATCTGCACATGAACCAGACAAAATATTCATTTTACAGCGAAAAGATTCTCCAGATATTTATCTACTTAGAGGAAAACGCCTTTTGTTTTACTCCGGTAAGCTTAAACAAGTTGATGGAGGGTGGGTAACTGGAGAGCCATTAACTACTCTTTGGAGCGACATTCTTTCTAATAATCTCCATGCTGAAGGTGCAGTTAACTTTCCTAAAGGGAAAAAGCCAGAAGCTCTAATTAAACGGGTTCTTGAATTGGCTACTCAGCCAGGGGATCTAGTTCTCGATTCCTTCGCAGGTTCAGGAACAACAGGCGCAGTCGCGCATAAAATGGGAAGACGCTGGATCATGATTGAACTGGGTGAACATTGCCATACCCATATTATTCCCCGACTCAAAAAAGTAATTGATGGCGAAGATCAAGGCGGAATTAGCAAAGCCGTTAACTGGAAAGGCGGTGGCGGATTTCGGTACTATCAGCTTGCACCCTCCCTCCTCGAAAAAGATAAATGGGGCAACTGGATTATCAATAAAACTTACAATGCTGAAATGCTTGCCGAAGCACTCTGCAAAATAGAAGGTTTCACCTACTCACCATCAGATACTTTCTATTGGCAACATGGCTATTCTACAGAACGGGATTTCATCTATGTCACCACCCAAAACCTTAGCCATGAACAACTCTCCCAACTCTCAGACGAAGTAGGACAAGAACGCAGTTTACTCGTTTTATGTACCGCCTTTCGAGGCAAAACTGACATATTCCCCAACCTCA
This sequence comes from Phormidium sp., assembly GCA_049589015.1. Lineage (GTDB taxonomy): Bacteria > Cyanobacteriota > Cyanobacteriia > Cyanobacteriales > Aerosakkonemataceae > Floridanema. Next base: position 4,206 of record JBAVZX010000604.1, read on the forward strand.
CCGTTAAAAAAATTCCTAAACAAATTCTTTCACGCTGCGAATGGGGACATGATGATTACAGCCTGAACATTGAAAACCTGCCAAAAGCACCCTCAAAACCCAAACAACTCTCACTCTTTGACATGAATAACATACAATGAATCAACTTGTTAATAACATTGCTAATCGTCTCAGTCTGCGCCATCCCCAGCGCCAATCCTTAGAAATTCTCGATCGGATTTGTGAACTTTTAAATATCCCAAATATTGCAGATCGAGAAACAAGTTTAGCCGCCATCAAAAAAGAATTTCCATCTTTTACTGACTTCGAGCGCGAGTTTCCATCTTTATGTTTTTCCCTAGCCACAGGTGTTGGTAAAACGCGACTCATGGGTGCTTTTATTAGTTACTTATATTTAGCCTATAACATCAAAAACTTTTTTGTCCTAGCACCCAACCTGACCATTTATAACAAACTGATTACCGACTTTACACCCAATACCTCAAAATATGTATTTATGGGTATTTCTGAATTTGCGATCCAGTCACCAAAGATAATCACGGGTGATAACTATGAGGAAGAAAGAACACCTACAATTTTTGACGATCTGATTCCATGCAGAATTAACATCTTCAATATCTCAAAAATTAACTCGGAAGTGCGCGGCGGTAAAAGCCCAAAAATCAAACGACTATCCGAATATATTGGCGAAAGCTATTTTGATTATTTATCTCAATTAAAAGATCTGGTAATCTTAATGGATGAATCCCACCGATATCGCGCCTCAGCAGGAGTTCGTGCCATTAACGAATTAAAACCATTATTAGGTTTAGAACTAACTGCGACTCCCTCTATAGAAACCAGTAAAAAACCAGAACCTTTCAAAAATGTTATCTATGATTATGCCCTTGGAAGTGCAATTAAAGACGGTTTTGTTAAAGATCCTGCCGTTGTTACTCGCAGAGATTTTAACCCAAAGGCAATGTCACCGGAAGCCATCGAACGTCTCAAACTAGAAGACGGTATCTATCTACACGAAAATATTAAAGCTGAATTAGAAGCCTATGCTATTCAAATGGGAAAACGTATTGTTAAACCCTTTATGTTAGTAATTGCCCGTGACACTAGCCACGCCTCAAAACTGATGAAATTCATTCAATCTGATGAGTTTTCAGACGGGAATTATAAAGATAAAGTAATTCAAGTTGATTCGAGTAAAACAGGCGCTCAAGAAGATGAAATGGTAGAGCGACTTTTAAAAGTAGAGCATCCCGATGAACCCACTGAAATCGTGATTCATGTCAATATGCTCAAGGAAGGTTGGGATGTTACTAATCTTTATACCATTGTACCATTGAGAGCGGCAAATTCTAAAATTCTGATCGAACAATCTATCGGACGGGGCTTACGTTTACCTTATGGAATGCGTACAGGTGTAGAAATTGTCGATCGCCTCAATATTGTTGCCCATGACAAATTCCAAGAAATTGTTGATGAAGCAAAACGTCCAGAATCACAAATCCGCTTACAACAAATTATCCTCACCGATGAAGACTTACAGCAAAAAACCCAAACTGTAATTTCACAATCGAAACTAACCCAAGATTTAGAAATTCAGCCTGAACAACTCATTAATTTACCTAATAATTTACCCGAAATTGAACCCCAAAATATTCACCCCCCTCTATTTGAAACACCTGTAGAAAAAAAGATTGCACAGCTTACTTACGAAGAAATCAAAAAGCTTGAAAGCAGCCCTGAAGAAGTCCCAACAACCGCCCATCTCACATCCCCAGCAGTTCAAGCAAGGGTGCGCGAAGCGGTAGTAAGAGAATATCAACCCGCACAACTAGAAATTGAGGGTGTAATAGCACCTCCAGATATTCAAGGGATTGTTACGAAAACAACTGATTTAGTCATTAAGAAAACTATCAATATTCCTAAAATTTTGCTTATTCCTAAAGGCGAAGTGCGATCGGGCTTTAGGTCTTTTGCGCTAGATACTACAGACTTAAATTGTGCCGTTCCTTCCCAAGAACAATTGCATATTCAATCTTTGCAAACAGGTAAATATGAATACCTAGAAATAAAAAAACAAAGCTTTGTAGAAGAATCTAAACCGGAAAATTATATTGTCAAAAATTTAGTCAACTTTAATGATATTTCCTATGACGAAAATGCCGATTTACTCTATGACATTGCGGGTCAAGTCGTTAGTCATTTTATGACCTACTTATCCGAAGAAGATACACACAAAGTTTTACACTATTACCAAAGGGAAATTTCCAATTTTGTCCATAGCCAAATGCAACAACATTTCTGGGAAGAAACCACAGGTTACGAAGTCAAAATCAGTAAAGGTTTTACAGCCCTAAAAGATAGCGCCTACACCACAAATGCTAACAATTACCGTGATTATCGATCTTCGCCACCCGATAAAAGCAATATGTCTAAATATCTGTTTACAGGCTTCTCAAGATGTCTTTATCGAGAACAAAAATTTCAAGCAGAAGCCGAAAGAATATTAGCGCTAATTTTAGAACGCGATACAATTAAATGGTTTAAACCTGCAAGAGGACAGTTTCAAATTCATTACAAATGGGGTGGAGACTATCCAGAATATCAGCCCGATTTTGTTGCTGAAACAGAAGAAGCGATCTATATGCTTGAACCCAAAGAGCGAAATGAAATTGACGATCCTCAAGTGCTTGCCAAGAAAAATGCTGCGGTTCAATGGTGTCAATATGCTTCAGAATATATGTTAAATCACGGTGGTAAACCTTGGAAATATGTCTTAATTCCCCATGACGCGATTAAAGAAAATATGACACTTAAAGGACTCAGCGATTACTATACAGCTACTACCAAGGGCTAATTTCAGTAGCGATTGCGCTCTAAAAAGTAATCACTAACCATGCTTATGGAGCTAAGCGGACTCGAACCGCTGACATCTTCAATGCCATTGAAGCACTCTACCAACTGAGCTATAGCCCCGTTTGACGCTTTTCTATAATGCCTTAATTTTGGTTTCCTTGTCAAGGGCTCAGCGACAAATTTTTTAATACAGTAGACAAGGACGTTGAGCTATTTCTGATAAATAGCCAACATAACTGTTCATCAGGAAGTATACCACTAACATTGCTGCGGCTGAGAGCGCGACTAAAGTACCTGCCAACATTAAGGAAAATTCTTGCTGATCGAACGCTTCCTGCATTAGATGCAGTGACCAAGCGACCAGAGCCACATCAAAAATTAGAATAGGTATCAACATATTTTTACGAATTGTAACACTTCATCTATTTTAATATACTCAGACCTGTTCATAGATTCCAGAATAAAAACTGGAATCTGGCTTTAGGTATAGATTTTCAGGGATTTTTACCCCCGAACAGGTACTTGATGAATTGTTAAGTAATTCTTAATTTCTGCAACGCTGAGTTGACCGTAATGTAACAAAGATGCTAAAAGTGCTGCTTCTGCCCTTCCTTTGGTTAAAGCTTCATGGATGTGTTCACAGTTACCAGCACCCCCGGAGGCAATTACTGGAATTTCTACCGAGTCGGCAATTTTCCTAGTTAGCTCTAAGTCGTATCCTGCTTGGGTTCCGTCTGCATCCATGCTGGTAACTAGTAATTCGCCAGCGCCGCGTTTTTCTACTTCTTTTGCCCACCAGAGCGCATCTATACCAGTATTTTCTCTGCCGCCACGTACATAAACATCCCAACCAGGGTTAGTACGATCGCTTCTGCGTCTGGCATCAATTGCTACAACGATACACTGATTACCGAAGCGATCGCTCGCCCGATTAATAAACTCTGGATCGCGTACCGCAGATGAATTAATGCTAACTTTGTCTGCTCCCGCTCTTAACAATTCTTTAATTGTTTCTAAGGATTGAATCCCACCGCCAACAGTCAAAGGAATAAAGACTTGTTCGGCGGTGCGGTACACCACATCGATAATAATGCCTCGGTCTTCGTGAGTGGCGGTAATATCAAGAAACACCAACTCATCTGCGCCAGCATCATTATAAACCTGTGCCAGTTCTACCGGATCGCCAGCATCCTTAAGATCGACAAAATTGACACCTTTAACGACTCGCCCAGCTTTCACATCTAAGCAAGGTAAGATCCGTTTAGCTAACATGGCAATGTCTCACAT
>JBAVZX010000605.1:0-9699 GCA_049589015.1 Phormidium sp.
GTTGTGTTTACTGCTATTGAGGCATTAGCACAGTTAGCTACCCCAGAGGCGATCTCTGCTTTGCTAGAATTAACAGCTAATTCGACCCGCCACGAAGCTTGTATTATCGCTCTAGCAAATTTGGGAGAAGCACAAGTGGAAGCAATTGGCACAGGTTTACATCATTTTTATCTGGAAGTCCGCTGCGCCACTGTAGAAGTACTAACAAGATTAAGATGTCCCCGTGCTTCCGAACTTTTGATTACTGCTTTGGACGATCGAGAGCAAATCGTGCGATTAGCAGCAGTTAATGGATTGGAACATTTAGGCAATCGCTATGCAGAACGCAAAATCGCGGTTATGGCACATACAGACCCCGATCCAACAGTCCGTCAAGCAGCACAAAAAGCTCTTGGGTAATTTTAGATTTTCACATCTAAGATCTAAAATCTAAAATCTAAAATCTAAAATCTAAAATCTAAAATCTAACTGATGTCCAACAAACATATATCATGAAATTTAGTTCAGAAGCCCTTGGTTTACCTGATAATTATTTTATTTTATTGCGCGATTTAATTCAGGAACATACAGGGATGAATTTTTCTGATTCTAGTCGCGATTTGTTGGCAGAAAAACTATTTCCCCGTGTAGTTGCTTGTGGGTTTAATTCATTTTTGGATTACTATTATCTGCTGAAATATGATGATAATTCCGCAATAGAATGGAAATGTCTGATGGATGTTATTAGTGTACAAGAAACTTTTTTTTGGCGGGAAATAGATCAAATTAAAGCTCTAGTTAATGTGTTGGTTCCTGAGTATATTGCTCAATTTCCCAATCGCACTTTGCGAATTTGGAGTGCCGCTTGTGCCACTGGGGAAGAACCAATTTCTATTGCTATAGCGCTGAATGAGGCGGGGTTGCTGGACAAATTACCCATGAAAATTTATGCTAGCGATGCTAGTGCCAGTGCGATCGCTAAAGCTAAAGCAGGTTTATATCGAGAGCGTTCTTTTCGCAACTTACCACTGCATTTACAAACCAAATATTTTGGGGAAACAGCCGATAAACAATGGCAAATTATCCCAGAGATTCATCACAAAATTGAGTGGTCAATAGCTAACCTAGTGGCAGAAAATGAAATTAAATATTTGGCCAGTGCTAATATTATATTTTGTCGTAATGTCTTTATTTACTTTGACAATAATGCTATTCGTAAAACCATCGAAATTTTCCACAAAAATATGTCTGAACCAGGTTATTTATGTGTTGCTGCTTCCGAATCTCTCTTACGATTAACTAATAGTTTTGAATTGCAAGAAATTGGTGGTGCTTTTATTTATGTCAAATCTTAAATAATATAGATAATCAGACATTTTTTTAGTAAAACACCTAAAATCAAATATTAATAAACAGGAGCAAAATAATGGAACAAGTAATTCGTGTGTTAATTGTAGATGACTCTGCTTATGTGCGGAAAGTAATCAAACAAATGTTATCCCGCAGTCCATTTATCGAAGTTGTGGGTACGGCTCGCGATGGCAAAGAAGCATTAGATTCGGTTGAAGAACTTCAACCAGATGTAGTAACATTAGATTTAATTATGCCTAACATGAATGGCGTGGAATTTTTGCGGGAACAAATGCAGCGCCGTCCCTTACCAGTAATTATTGTCAGCATTGCTAGCGAGAGTGGCGAAACCGCACTAGAAGCTTTAGATGCTGGCGCAGTGGAATTTGTCCAAAAACCCACCGCACTAGCCACAGAAAAAGTATTTGAAATCAGCGATGAATTAATTCAAAAAGTTAAAGCTGCTGCTCATGTCAAACTCAGCAATTTACCAACAAAAATTAACAACCCAATAAAATCACAATTGGTTAATAAAATACCATCAGGAGCAGTGGATATTGTCGTCATGGGAATTTCTACTGGTGGCCCACAAGCACTTTCTTTTTTAATTCCCCAATTACCAGAAAACTTTCCCATTCCTCTAGCAGTTGTTTTACACATGCCAGTGGGATATACAGAAATGTATGCTAGAAGATTGAATGATATTTCGTCCCTAAAAGTTGTAGAAGCAAAGGAAAAAGATCCTGTAACTGCGGGTACGGTTTTAATTGCACCAGCCGGGAGACATTTAAGTTTTATGCGTCAACCTAATGGTGTTGTAATTACTCACTTAGATGCTCGTCCATTTGATACTTTGCATCGCCCTAGTGTGGATGTATTATTTCAATCAGCAGCGGAGGTTTTTGGCGATCGCGTTTTAGGCGTAGTCATGACTGGTATGGGTTCCGATGGCAAACAAGGTGCGGCTTGGATTAAATCTCATGGCGGTTTAATATTTACAGAAGCCGAAGAAAGCTGTGTAGTTTATGGAATGCCCAGAGCAGTTGAAGAAGCAGGTTTAAGCGATAAAGCTATCCCACTTAATCGAATGGTAACAGCAATAATGGGGGTTTTATAATGTCAATTTTTCTGGTAAGAATGTAGAAGTTTTGAGTCATCAAATAACTGGTTAATTCAAAACTTCTAATCTACTAATAAGCTGTATTTGTGATTTCATTAGACAGCAAAATTCCTGTAATTGCTGCTATTAAACTCAGAGAAATAATTGCCACAGACAAAACCGTAGCCAATCGCCAATGAAGGGAATCTACGATCGCGTAGCGTACCGTAGCTATATCGCTCTCCCACTTTCACCAAATATTACAAATCAATTCTCCCAGTTGAAATCATTTTAAACCCAGCAATGAGGGAAACAAAAGATAAAAAGAAATACCACAAACTCGTCGGTAATAAAACAACTTTTCCGCTGACAAATATTAATAAAATACCCAAAACAACTAATCCCCAACCTAAATCACCCATGAAGCGCCGGAAAAATAATAACGATATAATACCGCTAGTAATTGCTAGAACAGAGCCAGCAGCCGAAAGATCGCTCCACCAATAGCGGGATACTTGAGTAGTAAAAATAATATTTTGACCAACAAAATATACTCCGACAATTAGCAATATTAAGCCGATTAATTTACTAAGCAACTGCATATTATAACTCAAGAGTGAAAAGACTAATTTTAAAATACTTCCTCAACCCAGCTACTTAATAAAATTGCTGGAAGTTTTAATATTTCTAAATCTTGAATTTTGGAAAATTAAGCGCGATCGCTCATCAATCAAATAGAAAAGTTCGCTGTTTCCTGGGTCTAAAACTAGGAATGATGCGACATTACCACGCACATTTTAATTGCAGCACAGCGAACCCTACTACTCTACTTTCCCTGTTGAACCAACCATGCCTCTAAATCAGACAGATTAGAGAAATCCAGCAGTGCCTCTGCCAAAGATTCCAGTTGACTAAGAGATAAAGTCTCAATTTGTGTTCTGACTGACTCAGGTACTTCTCCCACTCGTAGAGTTAGCAAGCGTAGGATCAGCGATCGCTCTCCCTCTTCACGTCCCTCTGCTTTTGCCTCCTGGTATACCCGTGTTTGTCCAAGCGTAATTCCTAGCATTGCTTCAACCTCTTTCCGACTTAGATTTGTGAACTTATACACCATAATTGTCGCGATCATTTCCATGATGGCACGACTGGTTTCTGACGGTAATTCCTGTTGTGAACGGAAGAGCAAATTTCGCGCTTCTATCGCTGCTTGATTTTCCTGAAGCGTTGTTAATACCATCAACGCAACTCCCAACGGTAATTGAGCCATTTCGCCTAATTCATTGAGATATACTCGATGAACGCGATCGCCATTTAGTAAATCTTGATATGGACGAATTTGACTTTGCTCGATCGTTCGGGATGGATAAATTACCACAGCTTGCCAATCACTAAAGCGAGAACGATTGCGATAAAAATAAAGAAACGATTCCCCAAACAATCGTTCATAAAGTAATTCATCCTTTTGAAACTGCACCTCACAAAAATAAACAACTCCAGGTGTTTCCGATTCAGGTGGGAGAAATACCCCGTCGATTTCAAATTTGGGTTCTTTAACAGCAACAGAATCAAATCGATAGTTTTGAGCATTGGCTGGAGGCGCATCTAATAGCTCAAACAAAAGTTCTGGTGTTTGTTGAAACAATTGGTAAAAGATGGAATCTCTTCGCATAAACAGAAATGTATCTATAAAAATGCAAAAATCCCCGCTAAGTTTATCGCGGGGAATGTCAAAAAAGTTCTTTAACTAACTAACAGTAGCCGATGCTTTTTGACTGAAAAAAGCCAAACGCACTCTTTCAGCAATTTGGGGTGGAGTTAAACCCAAATCAGCCATAGATTCATTTGGTGTAGCATGATCTACCAAAATATCTGGTACACCAACCCGAATGATTGGCACCAAAACATTATGATCTAGCATTGCTTCCGCCACAGCTGAACCAAAACCGCCCATGACACAACCTTCTTCCAAAGTCACCACTCGACCAATTTGTTTAGCCAAGGGCAAAATTAATTCAGTATCCAAAGGTTTGACAAATCGGGCATTCACCACAGTTGCTTCAATGCCATGTTCGCTGAGGATTTCTGCTGCTTGCATTGCTGGGTAAACCATTGAACCGTAGCCCAACAGCAACACATCATCGCCTTGGCGCAACACTTCAGCCTTACCAATGGGCAAAGGTTCCCAACCTTCTTCCATCAAAGGTACACCGTGACCGTTACCACGAGGATAACGCATGGCGATCGGACCATCCGTATACTCAATCCCCGTCACAACCATCTGCTGTAATTCTGCCTCATCTTTTGGAGCCATCAGCACCATATTCGGCAAACAACGCAGATAAGCGATATCATACATTCCTTGGTGAGTCGGGCCATCAGCACCCACAATTCCCGCCCTGTCCAAACAGAAGAACACGGGCAATTTTTGAATGCAAACATCATGAACTATTTGATCGTAGCCCCGTTGCAAGAAAGTAGAATAAATCGCCGCTACCGGGCGCATTCCCTCACAAGCTAAACCAGCTGCCATCGTAACAGCGTGTTGTTCCGCAATACCCACATCAATATATTGATTGGGCAACTTAGCTTGTAATTTGTCTAACCCAGTTCCCGTTGCCATTGCTGCCGTAATCCCGACAATTTTCGGGTTATTTTCGGCTAATTTGACGAGAGTATGAGCAAAAACTTTGGCGTAAGCAGGCGGTTTGGGTTTGCTGGAAGGAATAGGTTTACCAGTCGCCAAGTTAAAGGGATTTTGAGCATGATAGCCAACTTGGTCTTTTTCAGCCATCTCGTAGCCCTTGCCCTTCACAGTTGCCACATGAACCAGCACAGGCCCAGTATGTTTGTGTGCTTGCTTGAATGTGGAAATCAACTCTTCCAGGTCGTGACCATCCACAGGTCCCATGTAAGTTAAGCCGAGTTCTTCACAAACTGCACCAACTTTTGATACAGCTAAACGCTTCATTCCTTCTTTAAGTCTCTCCAACTCTGGAGTGAGAGTTTCACCAAAAAAGGGTAGATGTTTAAATTGTTCTTCTAAGTTATCGGTAAGGAACTGTACTGGGTCACTAAGGCGCATTTTGTTCAAATAACGAGAAATTGCCCCCACGTTGGGAGAAATGGACATCTCGTTATCATTGAGCACGATTAACAGATTGGTTTTTGGCAAATGTCCAGCATGGTTAATTGCTTCTAATGCCATGCCTCCTGTTAACGAACCATCACCAATCACTGCTACCACTTTAAAGTTGTCGCCTTTCATATCTCGCGCCAAGGCCATACCCAAAGCAGCTGAGATACTGGTGGAAGCGTGTCCTGCGCCAAAATGGTCGAATTTGCTTTCGCAGCGTTTCAGGTATCCAGCAACACCGTCTTTTTGCCGCAAGGTGTGGAAGTTGTTGTATCTTCCAGTAATCAGCTTGTGCGGATAAGCTTGGTGTCCTACATCCCAAATGACTTTATCTCGATCTAAGTCTAGGGTTTGATAAAGTCCCAGTGTCAGTTCTACTACACCCAAACCTGGCCCAAGGTGTCCACCGCTAGTTGCCACAGTTTGCAAATGCTTTTCCCGAATTTGGCGGGCAATTTGCTTGAGTTGGTGTATTGACAGACCGTGCAACTGATTTGGATGAGTGATTTCACTCAAGTGCATACTGGCCTACTCTCTCGACTATTGGAATTTATTTACATTCTTCACTTTAGAGGATTTGGGGACAAGAAAGGCAGAAGGCTCCAAGGCAGAGGGCAGAGGGCAGAAGGTAAAGAATAGCGGAAAATTGTTAAAAGATAAAAGGAAACAAGATTTTTCAGGCTTTACGCCTTTGTCTCTTCCCTTCTGTCTTCTGCCTTGGAGCCTTCTGCCTTAGAAAGGATTATTCAGGAACTCAAGAACAAAGAAGAATGCAATTAGTCGAAAGGCATATTATTCAGAAAAACCACAAATATTATCGAGAAATAGATAAACTTTGTTGGCTATCTAAGAATCTCTATAACTATGCCAATTACACAATCCGTCAGCACTTCTTTCAAACAGGTGAGTACCTCAACTACAACAGAATCCAGAAACAACTTCAGGATGGGCATTGTAGTTTGTCCGGTTAGGGTCACTCCTACAAAATAAGACCATTAATATTTGTCTATGGTTTTATGAACTATACTAATTGTTAAGTTTCTTGATTTTCAGTACATGAGCGAGCAAATTCCGACAATCCAGTTTTTTGAAGGTATTTCTGAAGAGTTGGCTGATGTGAGTTTACGCCGCAATACTTCTACGGGTGTTAAATCTGTTCTGATGATTTTTAAGCAGTTGAAGGCGGTGGAAAATTTTAATAGCTTTAAAAGTAGGTTTTCTAATGCGCTGCTGTTGACTGATTCGGAAGGGGAAATTACGGTTGAACCAAGTGGAGTAAAGTTTATTTTTGGTGGGCCGGAAGGTGATGATTTACAACGGGTAGAATGTAAGTTTGAGATCGATCGCGATGACCATTGGGAAAGATTTATGCGCTTTATGAATCGTTATGCTGAAGCTAATGGTATGGCTTACGGAGAACGTCAATAGACTTATTACCAAGGTCGAAGTCTTGTTTTTTTTACCACAGATATCCACAGATGTACACAGATAAACACAGATGTATGCTTAGCTTTTAGGTTGGATACACAGATGTTTGAAGATTTGAATATCGGAGGTGGGAATGAAAATTGCAATTACTGGTGCTACAGGATTTGTGGGAAGTTATTTGGTTAAAAGGTTGCAAGCTGAGGGCGATCGCATTCTCATCTTAACTCGCAATGCCGATCATGCTAGTCGAGTTTTTCCGAAAAGTGCTTTCCCAAATGTAGAAATTGTGGGTTACAATCCTAGTCAATCTGGTGATTGGCAAAAGGTAATTTCTGGTTGCGATGCTGTGGTAAATTTGGCTGGTGCTTCGATCGGTGAAGGTCGTTGGACAGCAGAACGAAAACAGGAAATTCTGAATAGCAGAAAAATCGGGACGCAAAAGTTAATTGAGGCTTTTGCTAAGGCAGAACAAAAACCTGCGGTGTTAGTAAATGCTTCGGCTATTGGCTATTATGGCACTAGCGAAACTGCTACTTTTGCGGAAAATAGTCCTCCGGGTAATGATTTTTTATCCCAAGTTTGTATTGCTTGGGAAGCTGAGGCGCATCATGTGAAAGATTTGGGTGTGAGATTGGTTATTTTGCGCTTTGGGGTGGTTTTGGGTATGGGTGGTGCGATCGCGAAAATGCTGCCTATATTTAAATTATTTGCTGGTGGTACAATTGGCACTGGGAAACAGTGGTTTTCTTGGGTAGAAGTTGATGATTTGGTTAACTTAATTGTCGCCGCTTTAAGACAACCAGAAATGGAAGGGGTTTATAATGCTACTGCTCCTAATCCTGTCAGAATGTCTGATTTTTGTCACGCTTTAGGAGATGTTTTGCATCGACCTTCTTGGTTGCCTGTTCCCGCTTTTGCTTTAGAATTGCTCATGGGTGATGCGGCAATGGTAGTTTTGGAAGGTCAACAAGTTTTGCCAAAACGTACTTTAGAATCTGGTTTTGCTTATAAATACCCCGATTTAAAGCCAGCTTTGAAATCTTTTTTGAGTTAAAACTTTAGCTGGCTTTGGAGTTTAATTTTTTGTTAACCCAGCTAGTAATGCCGCTAATAATTGCTCCAGCCATTAAAATACCAATGGCTGGGGTAAACACAGGTTCCCAAAGTTTTTGCCAAAGATTCCAACCTAGATTAACGCCTGTGGTTTCGCCGACTACTGCGATCGCTAACCAGAAAAAACTAATCAAAACTAGGAACAAATTGCACATCAAAGCTAAATTCAGCCAATTAAGCAATTTCTCTTTCATGATTACTCAAATTAATTCCCAAACAACCATTTTTGAATGCTCATTAAACTTTTCCAATCTGGTTTTCTAGTTAAACCATCTTCGATGTTCCCAATAATTTCTTGGCGAATTTCCGCATCTAAGGCAAGTATTTGTTGAACAATTTCAATATGTTCACGTACTCCTTTTTGACCAGATTCTAACATTGCCGAGACTAGATTTACTCTAGCTTGGGGGTCTTGGGGATTTAATTTTACTGCTGTTTTAGCAGCTTTTAAAGCGGAATTTGGTTGAGCTTCCAGTAAGTATAACCAAGCTAAACAAGTCCAAGCGGCGCTACTTTTGGGAGTGCGATCGCAAAGATCCTTAAACACCGGAATTAATGCTTTTGGTTCTTCTCCAGCTTTGTAACGTTCAATAGCCGATTCAAACAAAGAGTCAACAGATTGAGTCATTCGATTTTAGATTTTAGATTTTAGATTTTAGATTTTGGATTGACCTACAGATAAATCTGGGGTCTTGGACTGAGAGCAAGGGAGAATTTTAGATTGTAGACTCAATAGAGGGCTAAAATCTAAAATGCTCCCTTGTTATTATTAAACAGCGAAAGACTTTCCACAACCACAAGTTTGACTGGCATTGGGGTTAGTAAATTGGAAACCGCCACCAATCATAGAGTCGCTGAAGTCAAGCATCAGACCGTAGATGTAAAGTAAACTTTTGCGATCGCACACTAACTGGAAGCCATCATAATCAAAAATGTCATCCTCTTCCCGAACAGTGCTAGGCTCAATAAAGTCCATCGTGTAGGACATTCCAGAACATCCGCCTTGGCGCACACCTACCCGCAGACAGAGGTCTTGACCTTGTTTGTCCCGGAGAAGTTTCAGTTGGGCGAGGGCACCATCAGTTACTTGAAGACCTGTTTGTTGAGACTGAGTTGCTGTAGACATGGGTTTGTCCTACTCCTTAAAAATGCCGGATCAGATCGACTATCTTTGCCTGTTACTACATTATTTTATCTGGCTTGGCAGAATCGGTGACGGAAATTTCGAGAACCTATCTCGGCAAAAGATTTCTCTGCTGATAATTTAGTAGTAGGTAGTAGGAGGGCGAACATCATCCCACTACCCACGACCCCACCGAAACAAAAGTAAAGTACAAACACAATCAAGGGTTTTGGGTGTAGTGTGTAGAGAAAGGGAGTCTTTTTCTGTATTACTAGAGCAGGTAGATTCATCTAAAAGGTCAACTGCTCCTCACATTAACGCCCTGAGCATCAGTTCTCAGACAATATAGTTTCTTCTTTTGCCTTGTTCTATGACAACTCTTAATCGCTCTACCTATCGTCGGTTAAATCAGTTAAATCAAATTCCCAGCGTATGGGAGGGCGATCGCCGACTTTTATCTGCTAATGTTGAGTC
>JBAVZX010000606.1:0-8746 GCA_049589015.1 Phormidium sp.
CTCGCCATGTACTTGATCGTCTGTTACATCCATATCTAGAATAATTTGAGAAGGAGGCTTTTTATAAGACTGTAAAAAAATGTCAACAAAAACTTTTTCTATCTTTTTGGAGTCATGTTCAATCCGATGGTAACGACTATTTTCTTGACTGAGAATAGTTTCAGGGCAATATTCTAGCCGATTAATTGTACTTTTTCCGGCTAAACTTACTTGGTTTGATTCTAATTTATCAACTTCTTCTAAGGCTATAGCTAAAGCTGCATCATGACGTAATTTGTCATGATCATTGACATCTTCATAACCTAAGACAAGTCCATAAATTCTTTGTGTGACTAATTGCTCAACTGAATAATCTATATAAGACGAATTTCTATAATCTTGAAAACAATCAGCGAATTGCTTGCTAATTTTTAATTTTTTGTCTAATTCAGCTATCAAGATAATTCCGGCATCTGAGGTGATTCTTCCTCCCGAAAAATCAGCAATGATTTCTTTGCCTTTAAGTTTTCCTAAATGGAATTGATTACTGGCTTCTTTTTGAGAATTAGCAGTCATAAATTGAGTAAATTTATATGTTTTATTCCTAAAGTATAGCAGGTTTTATTTATCTTATAAGTGACGCTAAAATAATTAATTATTCTGAAAAAATAGTGAGTGATTTTTCGTTTTTTCCTGTCTAATCCCTAATAATTTTGTGTTGATATCGCTCTACACGCTGTTGGATCTGGGAATTGGGCGCTCGCACGGTTACAACCCTTATCCTGTAAGGCTTCTGCTGTTAGCGATCGCACAGTTTCTGAGAAATGCGGGATATGCAATATGTCCGACTACTTAGGACTTAATTAGTTGCTAAAAAAGCAAATTTTGAATAGACGCTTATCAAAGCTACCAGGATGATAGTTCCAGTCATTCAACATGGCATTTCCAGGTGGCAGTTCTACTCGCCACTCGATTCTAAACCTCTGGGATAAAAGAACCAATTCAAGCCAGCGAGAGATTACCCAATATGTTTTTTACCCGTCACCTTCCAAAGATGCTGTTCGTCATGGGATTGGCTACGGCTTGTTCCTTTATCTTCGCGATCGCGCCGGAGTGGGCGATCGTACACATATTGAGGCTCCCTTACAGCGACAACTTCGCAGTGAACTATTTCCAGCAAGGACACTATTTCTTCTACTACCATTGGGGCGTGATGGTTGGCTTTATGGGCGTGATGATGATGGCTGCTGCCTTCAAAAAATCCTGGCGACCCCCGATCGTCTTCTACTCATTTGCGGAAAAGTGCTGGATGGTTGTGCTCTATGTAACATCTCGCGGGTTTGCCAATGAAAACACCTACGGCTACTTTCCAGTTTTGGTCGTGGATACCATTGTTTCAATCTGGACGATCGGCTACTGGATCGAGCAGCGCTCCCTATTTCCCGATCCGGAGATTGAGCCACGCTCTATTGTCCCCGCTTCAGAGAATGGGCAGCAGTCCATATTGCCCGATCCTGAAAAAACTACCTGATTCTGGGTTGCTCAGACAATCGGCAGCGGCGCGATCGCTTACGCCGCTCTTGTAGTTGTGGGCAAAGCCACCATCGAAGCCAACTCCTCTAATAGTTGCAGCGAAATGCCGGATTGGGTTGGCTGCAATTGAATATCTGGGAAACCTCCCATGAGTTCGCAGGCACGTACCAGCGTGCGATCGCGCCAGATATTCGGCAGCGGAGAATTTTGCATAGTCTGGGCGCTGATGCCCCATTTCCAGCCGCCCAAAACACCTGCCACCACACGGTTCGCCATATTGGTCACGAACTTGTTGCTACTTGGGTCGGTTAAAAACTGTTTGTTCAGCCAGGGTGCCTCACGCCAATGCAGGATCAACCAGGCGAGGGAGATTAAATCGTGGGCGATCATGGAGCGGGAGGCGATGACCAACCCCTGGGGTGGTGCGATCACATGACCCAGATCTGGACCAAAAGTAGCCAATATCTTATCTGCGGCTGTGACGACCAGGCGTTGCTTTTGCAAAAGAGTCGGAACGGTGTTAGCTTCGGCGGTTTTTTCCTGAATGCTCTTGGCAGCATGATGGTATTCCAGGCGCGTATCGTAGCGCATATAACCCACCACAGACTTAATTCCAAGGGTATTCCCCAGCAGGGCGTGGCGGCTACAGCGTGGCATTGAAACAATGTGATCCACCTCCTGAAGCACGTTAGGGAGCATGATGCCCCGCTGCCAGTGGGAACCGGGGGCAGGCTGTTCTTCATAGAAGCTCTCCCAGCCTGTTTCTTCAAAAAATGCCCACTCCGCCCCAGCATCTACAACTGCATGAAACAGCCCAGCACTCTTCGCCAGCTTGCGGGTACTCCCTTTACAACCCTCTGGGCGCTGATCGAGATGCCCAACTCCGCTCATATCACCCACTATGACCCGACCCGCTCCCTTTTCCTTGAGCAAGCGGATCATGCTTGCCACAGCGAGAGGACTGGTGGTAGACGGGTAGGGTTTGCCTGAATTCAGCACTGGTTTAATGAATACGGTGTCACCGGGCTGGAGCCAGTCAAGGGTGTCAACGGCAAAAGTTGCATCGCGGATAGCTCGATCCATGTCCTGGGCGGAGGGATTTCGATGCAAAGGGGCTAAACTTACAATTTCGCTCTGTTCGAGTCTAAGCTTCATCGGGTTTTGCATAATATTGTGCCTTCAAATGACTGGTTTACTGACAGTGAGATACAGGTCTAATAGTTGTGAAATATTTGTATCATGGCAATGTTTTACTCAGTTGTCTGAGCATTTACAAATTTTAAATAAAGTGAGTTCAAGCAAGATTTGATTTTGAACACATCTTAAGGCAATGAAGTTATCTCAATGCTTAAAAAAGCGATTTTTGAATAGTCTGGAATCAAAAATTTCGGAGCCGCATCCTAGATAATAAAACTTACCTAACGAACGTTTTATGGGTCGAAATCAATTTCTATCTTCACTGACCAAACCTCCTGGTCGCCCCCCTGCTAAAGACATGGTGTGGATTCCTGGCGGCACTTTCTTGATGGGATCGGATCACCACTATCCTGAAGAAGCTCCCGCTCATCTGGTAAAGGTGGATGGCTTCTGGATGGATCAATACTTGGTTACTAATGCCCAGTTCCAAAAGTTCGTCAAAGCCACAGGTTATGTGACTTTTGCGGAGCGTCCAGCCAATCCAGCAGACTACCCCGGTGCTCGATCGGAAATGCTGCAACCCTCCTCTTGTGTCTTTGTCAAACCCGATCGCTCAATTGATCGAGGGAATCACTACAACTGGTGGGCTTATGTTCCCGGTGCAAATTGGCGACATCCAGAAGGTTCTGGCAGTTCCATTAAGGGGCGCGAAAACCATCCGGTAGTCCATGTCACCTATGAAGATGTAGAAGCCTACGCGAACTGGATTGGCAAAGCCATCCTCACAGAAGCGGAGTGGGAGTTTGCCGCCTGGGGCGGACGGAAAAATGCCGAGTTTGCCTGGGGCGATGAACTTCATCCCCAAGGCAAAATGATGGCGAATACCTGGCAGGGAGAATTTCCCTGGGAGAACTTGAAAACCGATGGCTATGAGCGCACATCCCCAGTAGGTGTGTTTCCCAGCAATGGCTATGGGCTGTACGACATGATTGGCAACGTCTGGGAGTGGACGACGGACTGGTATCAGGAACACGGTCAGATTCAAAAAGATTCCTGCTGTGACTCCTTGGTGAATCCGCGTGGGGGCGATCGCGAAGCCAGTTATGACCCCCAGATGCCCGATGTCAAAATTCCCCGCAAAGTCATTAAGGGCGGTTCCTTTTTATGTGCGCCCAGCTATTGTCGGCGCTATCGTCCCTCCGCTCGCATGGCAGAACCGCTAGATACTTCCACCTGTCATTTAGGTTTCCGTCTCATTGTGCGTCCATGACTTAACAATTAGGAGAACTTACCATGTTTAACCGTGAAAATCGTCAAGAGCGACGGGAAGAACGCCAGCAAGATCGTAGCTTTGGTCGTCGCAATAGCGGCAATACGATTTATAAGATGCGCCAGAAAATGATCTCCATTGGCGATGATTTCTGGATTGAAAATCAGGAAGGCGATCGGGTTTTCAAAGTCGATGGCAAAGCTTTACGGATTCGAGATACGCTCGTGTTTGAAGACCTGGAAAATAATCAACTCTGCAAGATTCAGGAGCGGATGTTGCGGCTGAAAGACACGATGGAAATTGAGGGGGCTGACGGAGAACGGCTAGCCCTGGTGAAAAAAGCTCTGATTGCTCCCCTGCGCGATCGCTGGGTAGTCAAGATTGGGGATGGGCCTGACCTGGATGTGCAGGGTAGTATTCTAGATCACGAATACACCATTGAAGCTGGACGCAATAAAATTGCTGAAATCTCGAAGCGCTGGTTTCGCCTTGCAGATGTGTACGCAGTAGAAATTGAACCGGGGCAAAACGATGTCCTGATTTTGGCAATTACGGTTGCGATCGATATGATGGCTCACAATTAGACTGATTCAAAAACCAAACTTTGGGGCAGGTGTCTCATCCGCCTGGACGGGCAGGATGCCCATCGCACGAAAGGCTATACCTGCTTCAGTGTTTCCGAGGGTAATTCACCAAACATGGTTTTGTAGTCTCGGCTGAAGTGACCTAGACTCTGAAAGTTAAAACGGTTAGCGATTTCCGCGATCGCGGTTGTCTTTGGATCTGCCCGTTGCAGTTGGGTTCTAACTGCCTGCAAGCGGAGAGTTTTCAGATACGCCATTGGACTCACCCCAAATACTTCCTGAAAACCGTAGTTCAGCGGTCGTTTACTGATGTGCAAAGCTTTACAGAGTGACATCAAGGTAATAGGGGCTTCCAGGTGAGTTCGCATATACTCCTCAGCTTGTTTTACCAGGTCAAACCGACGAGGCGATCGCAAAGATAAATCCAACGGGGGAACGGCAGAGGGAATGGACTCGATCAGTAAGGGAATGAAATCTTCGAGAATAGGGAGCGATCGAGTCTCACTTAAATACTTAGGATGATGGACTGCCACTTTGTATAAATTTTTCAAATAAACCTGCACCCCATTGATCATGTCTGGAATCGTGACAAAGTTAGTTTTGAAAAAGCGAGCATTCAAATCATTGCGTTGCATCAGTTCTGCACAGAGGTGAAATACCGCCTCTGGAACTTGAGCGACACAGATGAGGCTATTGGCAGGCACAATCAGATTCACTTCCCGAGTGGGATCAAATCCAAATAAGGTGGTTTGGGGAATGGCGAGTTCGTGGGCAAAAAAGTCCTGCTGACCCGGCTGCAAAATAAAGCTAAATTCAAAACAGCCCTTTCCTTTCGCTCCAATAACTTGCAATGGGGAAGATATATGAGTAAAGGAAAAGCTAATCCGTTCACTCTCAATCAGCAGCAAATCGCACTGAAACGCTTTTAAGCTCAGCTGCCGAATCGTCGTCTGCCGTCGTCGAGCATTCAAAGCCTGACCCAGCGCTTCGGAGTTGCGAAAACAGTACTGGAGGATGGAACTATCAGACATGATGCTGCTCCTATTACGAGGTGTTTTCGGAATTCTGTTTAAAGGATTAAGAACGAAGCGTTGGAACTCGATACAGAAGAGCAATTTTTGAATATTCTACGACAAAAGCACCATTGGATAATGCTAAATATTCTCAGCTTTTATAGCCTTCGCCATGTGTAAGGTGGCGCAGGCGAGTCAGAACGCCTACTCAACATTGGCTTTTCAGCTTTTTCTTGTCCTAAGCGTTCTGAATCAAAGCGAATTTTATAATCGATTGATTTCTTCTAACTCCGCTGGAGACAACCATTTATGACAACGGGCAAGAAACCAAACATTTTGATTCTTTGGGGTGACGATATTGGTTGGTGGAATATCAGCTATAACAGCCGGGGTCAGATGGGCTACCGCACTCCCAACATCGATCGCGTCGCCAACGAAGGAGTCGCCTTTACCGACTACTACGGACAACAAAGCTGTACTGCTGGTCGGGCCGCCTTTATTACCGGACAGAATCCCATTCGGACGGGTTTAACCAAAGTGGGAATGCCCGGAGCCAATCTCGGCTTACAGAAGGAAGACCCGACGATCGCGGAACTGCTCAAACCCTTGGGCTATACAACAGGACAGTTTGGTAAAAATCACCTGGGCGACAAGGACGAGTTTCTGCCCACCATGCACGGCTTTGATGAGTTCTTTGGCAATCTCTACCACCTCAATGCCGAGGAAGAACCGGAAGACCCAGATTACCCCAAAGACCCTGCCTTTAAACAACGGTTTGGGCCTCGTGGGGTGATTCACAGTTGGGCCGATGGTAAGGGCGGACAGAAGGTGGAAGACACGGGGCCGCTGACCAAGAAACGCATGGAAACCATTGATGAAGAGGTGACTGAACACGCCCTCCGCTTCATTGACCAATGCCATCAAGACGATAAGCCTTTCTTTATGTGGTACAACACCACCGCCATGCACTTCCGTACTCACTGCCCTGACAAACACAAAGGCAAGAGCGGTCAAGGCGATTACAACGATGTCATGGTGGCCCATGATGAACTGATTGGGCAAATGCTTGACAAGCTGGATGAGTTGGGCATTGCGGAAGACACCATTGTGATGTACTCCACCGATAATGGTGTCCACTACAACACTTGGCCCGATGCCGGAATTACCCCTTTTCGCAGTGAGAAGAACACCAACTGGGAAGGCGGTTGGCGGGTTCCGGCTTTTGTCCGCTGGCCTAGTAAGTTTCCCGCCGGGTCGGTGATCAATGGCATTGTTTCGCATCAGGACTGGTTGCCCACCCTATTAGCTGCTGCGGGTGAACCGGAGATCAAGGAAAAGCTACTGAACGGGCATACCATTGGCGATCGCACCTACAAAGTCCACATTGACGGCTTCAATATGCTGCCCTACCTGAGTGGGGAAGTGAAGGAAAGTCCGCGCAATTCCCTCTTCTACTTCAGTGATGATGGTGATCTGATCGCCCTCCGGCATGGGGATTGGAAGATGGTTTTGATGGAACAGCGAGCAAAGCAACTGCAATGCTGGTTTGAGCCATTCGTGTCATTGCGAGTACCCAAAATGTTTCATCTGCGCCGTGACCCGTTTGAACGGGCAGATGAGAATTCTAATACCTATTGGGACTGGCTAATTTCCCATGCCTATCTGATGTATGGAATGCAGGGGTTGGTCGCGCAGCAAATCGAGGCATTTGTGAAGTTTCCTCCCCGCCAGAAGCCAGCCTCCTTCAACCTGGATACGGTGATGCGGCAGCTAGAAGACGCAGCCAGTAGCCGCAACCACTAATCAGAAGAACCAGAAACCCAGTATGTTGACCATACCGGGTTTCTAACTTTAGCTCAATCCTCACGCGAATCTTTTATGACTGACCCCCTCCCTTCCTGGAACGATAGTGTTGCCAAACGTGCAATTCTTGACTTTGTTGCCAGAGTCACAACGCCAAATAGTGTCACTTTTGTGCCTAAGAGCGATCGCATTGCGGTTTTCGACAATGACGGCACACTCTGGGTAGAGCAACCGCTATATGTGCAGGCGTTTTTTGTCTTTGATCGAATCCAGCAACTTGCACCCCAGCACCCGGAATGGCGGACTCAGGAGCCGTTTGCCTCAGTACTGAAAGGGGATCTAAAGGCTGCGCTGTCGGCAGGCGAACCAGCACTAATCGAAATGGTGATGGCTACCCACGCTGGGATGACGACTGATGAGTTTGCCGCGATCGTCAAGGATTGGCTCGGCACGGCAAAACATCCTACCCTGCAACGACATTACACAGAGTTGGTATACCAGCCTATGGTGGAACTGCTAGCCTACCTGCGGGCCAATGGTTTCAAGAATTTCATCGTTTCCGGGGGTGGGGTAGAGTTCATGCGTGTCTGCACTGAGGAGATTTATGGCGTTCCCCCAGAGCAGGTGATTGGCAGCAGCAACAAGACTCAGTTTGAATTGCGCGATCGCAAACCCGTGATTATGCGACTGCCAGAACTCTATTTCTTCAATGATAAAGCAGGCAAACCCGCAGCGATTCAGCACTACATTGGTAGACGACCGATCGCCGCTTTTGGAAACTCTGATGGTGATTTGCAGATGTTGCAATGGACTACGGCAAGGTCGGGAGAAAGCTTGGGAATGATTGTGCGGCATACGGATGGCGATCGCGAATTTGCCTACGACCAGACGGGAATGAGTAGCCTGAAGCAAGCACTGGTCGATGCTGAGAAGGAAGGATGGGTTGTGATCGACATGAAGCAAGATTGGAAACGAATATTTGCCTTTTAATGACTCAGCCCACTTATCTAGTAAAAAAGCAGGAAGTTATGCAGCTTTTTCAGGGGTTAAGAGGTGTTAAACAGTCCGATCTACCTGGCGAGATTTTGGCGGGAGTGACCCTTGTCGCATTGATCATTCCGTTGAATATTGGCTATGCTCAAGTCGCTGGTCTCCCGGCAACGGTGGGATTGTATTCTGCCATTCTGCCCCTGATCGCCTATGTAATTTTCTGTACCTCTCGTCAAGTCGTCGCCAGTCCCGATGCCGCGATCGCAGCACTCCTTGGCTCGTCATTACCGATGTTAGCGACTCCTAACGATCCCCGCTATCTTCAACTGGCCTATGCTGTTGCAATTCTTTGTGCCCTGATCTTATTTCTGTTTTGGTTCTTCAAGCTGGGGTTTTTGGCAAACTTTCTCTCTAAAGCGGTGCTAGCAGGCTTCATC
>JBAVZX010000607.1:0-5171 GCA_049589015.1 Phormidium sp.
TAGAGACGTTGTATACAACGTCTCTACAATTTTAGGTTCTAGCACAATTAGTAGGGTGCGTCAAACGAATTAGAAAATAATGGCATTATTTTCTAACATTACGGATGCAAAATCTTCACCTTTGAGCCGAATTGTAACATCATTTCTTCCGGGATTGATGTAGATGTTTTTTTGAGAAAATAAACTCGAAGAAACCATCAATTTAATCCCAGAATCATAGCCAAAAGGTGCTAGACCACCGATTTCAGTTCCTAGCTCTTTTTCTAAGGATTCTGCATCACACATTTTGAGGGTTTTGACTCCTAATAATTGCTTGATTTTTTTGAAATCCAGGCGTTCATTTCCAGAAATCGTTGCAATCGCAAAACCTTCATTCGTTTTTAGTGCTAAAGATTTTGTTCCTTCTGCTTCAGCATGATTGACTACTTCACTGGCTTTTTCGGAAGTAAAGACTGGCTCATGTTGAAACAATTCAAAGTCAATTCCTTTTTGTGTCAGGGAAGCAATAATGTTTTGATAGAGTTTCATTTGGCTAAAACTCCAGTAATGATTAAACTGTGACACAAATTAGGGAATCGAGCCAGGAATTTCGATTCTGCTAAGAGGAGTTTCTTGGCTTGTTTAGCTTTTTCAGCAGGAAGGTAAGGAGAACGAAGCAATGGCAGTTCCAGCACAGCATTTAACCCTTGAACGTTTAATTGCTCAAAGTGGATAAAAGTTTTTTCGATGCTTTCTTTGGTATAAAATCGAGCATCACAGAAAATTGAACCGGACGTTTTTCTAATTTCATAAGCATGAACTTCCTGAAGTGGGTTAATTGAAAAGGTTGTCAAGGCTTTGAAAATGTTTTTCAGAGAAAACCTGGAGTAAACCATTAAAAATATTTTGCCTCCTGGTTTTAAGATTCGTTCAATTTCAGATACAGCTTTTGGCACATTAACTGGATGGGAAAAAGAACCAAAGCCAGAGATGACTGCATCAAATTCATTAGCGGGGAAATAAGATAAATTTTCCATGTCCATCACTAAGAATTGGGCATTTTTCTGAGAGCCATGTTTGGCATTAGCTTGAGCAATCATCTCTGATGAAATATCAATACCTGTGTATTCAAAATCCATACTAGATTGTTGAGTAGACATCTCCAATAACTCTTGTGGGGTAGGCATCCTGCCTGCCTTTGAGATTCTTTGTTGGAGATGTCTAGTGAGTAACTCATAAAGTAAGCCTGAACCACAACCTAATTCAAGAATCTTTTTCATTTTGTCCTCCTTAGTTAACTTAAATAATCGTTGAGCAAATCTCCAACAATAGCGTTTTCTGCTAAACTAATGCCGTCCGTATATAAGGCATCATAATTGCTCGCTACAGCGTCATAGTAATTTTTGCTACCTTCATCAGATGATATCTGCAAGTTAGAAAGCATAACTCGACAGACATTTTCCCAATCTTGAGGATC
This sequence comes from Phormidium sp., assembly GCA_049589015.1. Lineage (GTDB taxonomy): Bacteria > Cyanobacteriota > Cyanobacteriia > Cyanobacteriales > Aerosakkonemataceae > Floridanema. The sequence goes on from JBAVZX010000607.1 coordinate 1,457, forward strand.
AATTTGGAAACCCAAATTGTTAAGAAGTTCCAAAGAAGAAGCATTATATAAAATCCATACTGCTCCTAATAAAGCTTGAGTATTGGCTGAGATCAGATTACCTTTCTCTTTTTGAATACGAATGAAATTTTTCACAGATTCCATCCATTCCTGTGTTTTATCATCTGAGACGTTTAACGGTAGATCTCTAAGATTATCTGGCAGGGAAAGAGTCCTTCGAGAATTTGTAATAGTCATAATTTGACCTCTCATAAATGAAAAATTTTCAGAAAATACAGGGGAAAATTAGATAAAGAAATCCCATAGGAACACGCAAGATAGTTGTTCCTTCTGTCCCTATAGGATTGTGTTAATGTGGTTGCTTATTGCCAAGCAATAGGCTTTACTAGAAGTGTGATCTCGTCAATTCCCTCTACTTCAACCACCTCATCGGTTAGTAAGGTAATACTTTGATGGCATCTAGCACTCCAATAGCCACCCCTCCAGAAAACCTGACCCTTTCTGTGGGGAAGAATAGCTATGGAGACAATTGCTTCACCGTGAAAATTATTCATGTTGGCGCTGGTATTTTCTTTTTTAAACCAATTGAACATGGGAAGCACCTCGTATTTAATCGTTATCCCAACGTTCTTGCGGAATTAGATCGCCGATTCGATCGCGTAAAAGATAGTCATTCAACTCCAACTCCCGCTGAAAACTGTCCCATTCACGGGCAGAAATTAGGCTGGACAGGGAATAAATTGGTTGGTGACGAGCCACTAAACCTTGATTTACCCAGTTGCGAACATCGTCGAAAATCTGATCAATCGTATAGAGATTGGCAGCCATATTTACTCCTGATATGATATTTAGAGGTAAGAGATAACCAACATTCTGATATTTATTGGCCATCAGGAGAATCACAGTTGTTGCAACTCGGCCAAAAGTTGAGCTACCAGTTTTTCATCGCCGCGTTCCTGAGCAATTTGAATTCTTCGTTGGACATTACGACGCAAGTTTTCACGTTGCACGGCGGCGCATTGAGCTTGAATTTCTCTCACGTTTCTTGCATCAGAAGTTTCGATTCTTTCAACAGTCATAGTATTCTTCCTGCAACTTAGCTTGAATGTTTTCTAACAAAATCCTAGCTATAGCAACTTTTAGTCCGCCACAACTGAGGTATTGAGTTTAAACGAGAAATTCCCAACTTAAGTTGGTAGTTACCGCTTAAAATCACTAATAAAAAAGGAAGTATCCAACTTAAGTTGGGTACTTCCTGAATAACGTCATTTTGGCAAGTGAAAATAGACTCAGATCTTGCACCAGGGCTAAAAACCGGGTTTCTTGCAAATAGCTAACCCTGAAACCCTAGATTTTCCGTCAAGAAACCCGGTTTTTCAAGGCTTGTTGAGAATGGTGCAAGATCTGAGTAGAGGAACTTAACCAGAGCAGTATTGATTGACAACTGATTGACTGAATTTATGGCTTTGTCGGTAATTGAGTAGGAGAATTCCTTAAAAGAGATTGTCGTTTAAAACCCTCGTTAACAAATATAAATCCTTTACACCGACATTTTATGTCTGCTTCCTCTATGGACTCCATAACAGTTGTCATTAAGTAATCTAGTTTATTTTTCTTATCTTCAGACAATTTATCTTCTGCCATATATTTTTTCACTGCCCCAACATAACATCCTAATTTTTGGCATCTATATTGTCCTTTTTCCCTAAATAGCGGTTCATCTAATGCCCATTTACAACCTTCCTGATAGGTACAGTCTTCAACAGTAATTTCTACGATATTTCCTTCAGAGTTTATTAGTTCATTAATCGTCAGTTTTTGAGCGAGATTAAACATACCCCCTTTGGTCAAATTTTCAATATGATGTCTAATCGAATCCTCCATTGTTTTCTGACTTCTATCTACTGCATCTTCTGAAGTTATATATCCAGCGTTGACGAGGCGTTTAGTCAAATCCTCTACGGCTTCACAAAAAGCTTGGTCAATAATTTTTTTTGACAGCTTATTAAATTTTTCAACCATAGCTTTCTCATAAGCTACTGTCCAAGTGTTTAATAATTGCTCATTTCGTTCGCGTCGTTGTTCTTGTATTAGTTGCACTCGTTTTTCTATTTCTGCTTCATATTCAATAAAAATATCCTTTTCTGATTGACTAAATGATGATAGTAAATCCTTTAGTAAATCAGGCTGAACTGCTGTATTTTTAAGAGCTTGTTGGATAAAATTATAAAAATTGTTGTTTTTTTCCTTTAGCTGGGTTTGAAATAGGGTGATTATTTCTACCGCTTTACTTCTGGCATTATTATTTAAATTTGTAGCAGATTGCCACATTCCCCAAACTAAACTGGCAATAATAAATTTAATTTCTAATTCGTTTAAGCGCTCTTTGCCCTTTAGCCAGTTAAGTGCTGTATCTAAATCTTGTCCTTTTAATAGAAAGTATTCATCTTGAGCTTTTGACCAAGCAATAAACGACTTTGCATAAGGGGGTAATTTGTTGTCAATCCACTGCTGATTAAAGACAGTTTCATAAATTCGGTTAGCAACTCGTAATTCTTGGTTCTCAGGTCTAACAATAAGTCCAGACACTAATAAAGCGTTAAGATCATTTTCATCAATTGCTTCTGTGATTTGTCCCTGCAAAATTTCTTTATAGATATTTAAGCGTCCAAAAGAACGTTTTAAATCTGAAACTAAAAAAGTTTCTTTTATATTTTTAAAGTAGCTTGCAAGTATACTGTTTTTCCAATTATTAATGATATTTGTTTCTATCCACTCTTGGAACCACTGTTTTTCAGTACCTTCTGAAATAACATTTTCCGAAGTGATCTCATTGCAGATAATTTTAGTTAAATTAAGGTCTTGATTTGTCCATTTTAAGATTTCATCTGCTATGGATTTTCCACTACTGGTACTGGTTTTTCCCCATAATCTTTGTCTCATAGTGAAACTAGCTTCTGTAATTTCATCTTTGATAGCATTCAAAAAATCAGCATCAAGTTTACTTAATCCGTCTCCCATTCGTCTTTTCCAAGCGAGAGCATCTTCCAATGCTTGTCCCGATAATAACAAGGATTCATTTTTGGTATCAGCCCACTCGATAGCGTACTCTTCTGGATAAGGTCGCAAATTGTTAATTTGTTTTTCAATCCAATCAAGATTAAATATATATCGGCAAATTTTGTTACAGACTATTAATTTATCTCCGTTTTTTCTAACAACTCCTGATAAACATAATTGTTCTTGTTCTGGAGTATTATCTGCTGCTATACCTGTCTCTTCTTGCCAAATTTTCTTGTACAGCATTAATCGTCTTTCTTTATATTTGTCATTGTGAAGAATACGTCCTTCTATCGTTTTTAGATATCCACGATCATCATTTCCCTTCCAGTTATCAATAATGTAGATGTTTACTAATTTTTCAATATCAGGAAATTTGTCTCTTTTATCAATAACTAATTTACACAATTTTTGAGTAAGCAATGGTTGTCCATTTGTCCAATCTATTATTTTTTCTAAAACTTCATCAGGATTATCAACATTTCCTCCCAAGGCTTTTTTTAATCCTCGACTTGCTTCCTTAAGCGTAAATCCATTTAATTCAATAGCATGACCAATGTTAAAGGGTGTTCTTTTTGGATCAGAAATTAAATCGGAAGGAGTAATAACACCTATCAAACAAAAATTTAAACGTTGATAATCTGGATTATTAGCA